>NZ_JAFMPL010000239.1:0-1283 GCF_019038455.1 Nocardia noduli | reverse complement strand
TGGCCTGTCCCCGGTGATTGAGTCCACTTGGTTTTAGAGTCCTGTTTGGCCTGGTGAGGGCTGAGAAGGGACACTGAGGGATATGGCAGGTCGGAAGCGGCATTCCGCGGAGGAGATCGTGCGGAAGTTGCGTCGTGCCGACGAGTTGATCGCGGCCGGCAGGACAGGTGAGGAAGCTGCCGCTGAGTTGGAGGTGTCGGCGGCGACGTTGTACAACTGGCGCCGCCAGTACGGCGGGGTCGATACCGACGCGGCAAAAGAGCTCAAAGAGCTGCGGGAACAGAACGCTCGACTCAAGCGGCTGTTGGCGGATGCGGAACTGGAGAAGGACGCGCTGCGGGAGATCGCCAAGGGAAAATGGTGAGCCCGACGGCGGGTCGCCGCGTCGTGGACATGCTCAAAGAAGTGATGGGCATGTCGGAACGGTTCGCGTGCAGGGCTGTCGGGCTCAACAGGTCGACCTATCGGCGGCTGCCGCTGGCCTCGACTCCTGCCGATCCGGACGCCGCGACACGGGCCTGGCTGCGTTCCTACGCCACCAGGCACCAGGGCCACGGGTTCCGGCGGGCGTGGGCGGCATTGCGGTTCGACGAGGGCGCATGCGTCAACATCAAGAAGGTGCACCGGCTCTGGCGTGAAGAGGGCCTGCAAGTGCGTGCACACCATCCACGCAAACGGGCCGGGGTGTCCTCGACACCGCCGGTCGATGCCGATGCGCCGAAGGTCGTGTGGGCGTTGGACTTCCAATTCGACTCGACCGTAGACGGTCGGGCGGTGAAGATCGCGTCGATGATCGACGAGCACACCCGAGAATCACTGCTGCACATCGTGGAACGCTCGATCACCGCCGACCGGCTCGTCACCGAGCTGGCGAAGGTGTTTACAACGTCCGGCGGCCCACCGAGTGTGCTGCGGATGGACAACGGGCCGGAGATGATTTCGACTGCCCTGCAACGGTTCTGCGCCGACCGGGTCGGGATCAGCTACATCCCGCCGGGCACACCCTGGAACAACGGCTTCATCGAATCCTTCAACCGCCGATTGCGGACCGAGTGCCTCAACCGCAACCACTGGACCAGCCTGCTCGAGGCCCGGGTGGTCATCGGCGATTTCAAGACCGATCACAACCGCCATCGGCATTCGGCACTGGGCTACCGGACACCGGCCGAGTACGCTGCGGCCTGCACCCACACCCACCACCCGGTGGCCTGCGGGACCAACTGAATCCGAACGAAACAACCCGGACTCTATTCCCAAGTGGTCTCGTCATCGGGGACCGGTCA
>NZ_JAFMPL010000238.1:0-1289 GCF_019038455.1 Nocardia noduli | reverse complement strand
CCGCACCCGCCGCGGCGATACCCCGACGAGAAGCCAACACCAGCGACCGCACACCCCGCACACCCACCAGATGCCGGGCCAGGATCCGACCCAAACCACCGGTACCACCGGTCACCACCACAGTCCCCTGGTTGGTATCTGGCGTGTCCGAGACCACGGGCAGTGTCGAGACCACGGGTAGCGTGAGGACGACCTTGCCAATGTGACGGGTCTGGCTGAAGTATCGGAAGGCCTCGGGTGCCTGCCTGATATCCCATGCTTGGATGGGAATAGCTTGGAGTTCGCCGTCATCGAACCTAGCGGTGAGTTCGGCGAGCATCTGTTGTATTCGGTCTTCCCCGGCCTCGAACATGTCGAAGGCTTGATAGATCACCCCGGGATACTGGGTAGTGATCGCATCGCTGTCACGCTTGTCGGTCTTGCCCATCTCGAGGAAGTGGCCCCCGCGCGGTAGCAGTCGCAGCGAGGCGTCGACGAAATCCCCGGCCAGTGAGTTCAAGACGATGTCCACCCCGTGACCGTCGGTGGCCGACAAGAATTCGCCTTCGAAGGTCAACGTTCGCGAATTCGCGATGTGCTGGTCATCGAACCCTATGCTCCGCAACACATCCCACTTGCCACTGCTGGCAGTTGCGAATACCTCCAGGCCCCAGCAACGTGCTAGTTGGATCGCGGCCATTCCTACGCCGCCGGTCGCCGCGTGCACCAGCAGGCGATCCCCAGGCTTTGCATGAGCAAGGTCCATGAGCCCGTAGTAGGCCGTCAAGAACACGACCGGTACCGCTGCGGCTTGGGCGAATGACCACCCCACCGGCATGCGCACGACCAGTCGATGGTCTGCGATCACGACCGGTCCCACTCCACGGCCGACCAAACCCATTACCCGATCGCCGGCACTCAGACTTTCGACGTCTGCACCGACCTCGACAATGACTCCTGCGAGCTCCGCGCCCACCACAGCGTCGCCATCGGGGTACATGCCCAGCGCGATCAGGACATCCCGGAAGTTCAACCCGACAGCCCGCACAGAGATCCGCACCTGCCCCGCCGCCAGTGGCTGATCCGGCAAAGGATGACTGACCAGGGCCAAACCATTCAACGTACCCTTATCCACAGCGGCGAGCTGCCATGCCCCAGCGTCGGGCATCACAAGAGTCCCGCGCCCTGGTACACGGGTCAGTCGTGGAGTGTGGGCGATATCGTCGCGGATAAGGACCTGAGGCTCCCCTACCGCCACTGCCAGCGATACGATCCCGGCCAGATCGGTGGTGTCGGTGTCGGTGTCGGTG
>NZ_JAFMPL010000237.1:0-1295 GCF_019038455.1 Nocardia noduli | reverse complement strand
CCGCGACGCGCTACG
Organism: Nocardia noduli; assembly: GCF_019038455.1. Lineage (NCBI taxonomy): Bacteria > Bacillati > Actinomycetota > Actinomycetes > Mycobacteriales > Nocardiaceae > Nocardia > Nocardia noduli. The sequence goes on along the minus strand of NZ_JAFMPL010000237.1, from coordinate 1,280 downwards.
GCCATCGAAGACCGGTGTCCAATCGACTCCGACACCGGACACATCCACCACTGCCAGCGAGGACAGCAGCCGGTCCAGTCCGCCGTCGTCGCGGCGCAGTGACCCGGTCACGACAACGCTGCGTGCTCGTGGGTTGGTTTGTTCGCCGAGTTCTTCGATGCCCAGTGTCAGCACCGGGTGTGGTGAGGTTTCCACGAACACGGTGTGGCCTTGGCTCAGCAGGGTCTGCACGGTCGCGGCGAAGTCCACGGTTTCGCGTAGGTTGCGGAACCAGTACCCGGCATCGAGCTCTGTGGTGTCGAGCAGGGTACCGGTCACCGTGGAGTAGAACGCGATTCGTGACGGTCGTGCGGTGATCGTGGCCAGTTCCTCGAGCAGTCGTTGCCGCAAGGAGTCGACCTGTGGTGAATGCGAAGCGTAGTTCACCGCGATCCGGCGGACCTGTACGCCGTCGCTCTCGCATACGGCCACGAATTGGTCCAGTTGTTCGGTCGGGCCCGACACCACCGTGGTGGTAGGCCCGTTGACCGCGGCCACGGCCAGTCCCGGCATGTCCGTCAGTCGTTGCTCGACCAGTGCCACCGGCGACAGCACACTGGCCATTCCGCCTTGACCCGACAGTTCCCGCAATGCTCGTGAACGCAGAACCACCACACGCGCGGCGTCTTCGAGCGACAACGCCCCGGCCACGCATGCCGCGGCGATCTCGCCTTGTGAGTGGCCCAGTACCGCATCCGGGATCACACCGAACGAGCGCCATACCTCGGCGAGGGAAACCATCACAGCGAACAGCGCCGGCTGCACCACGTCGACCCGGTCCAGCAACATCGGATCGGCAGTGCCCTGCAGCACATCGAGCAGCGACCACTCCACCAGGGGCGCGAACGCGTCGGCGCATTCGAGCACTTTCTGCTCGAACACCACCGATTCCTGCAGCAGACGTGCACCCATCCCCAGCCACTGCGCACCCTGGCCGGGGAACACCAATACCGTCTTGCCCGCGCCACCGCCAACACCCGAAACCACACCCAGGCCTGAAACCACACCCGGGCCCGTGAGCATGCCGGGCTCGCTGTCGATCAACCCCTGCAATCGAGTCATCAACTCGTCGCGGTCGGTACCGACCAGCACCGCCCGATGCTCGAGCCGTGCCCGGGTACTGATCAGAGACCACCCCACGTCCACCGGATCCAGCTCGGGTCGTGTCAGCAGCCACTCCTGCAACCGGCGCCCCTGCGCGAGCAGGCCCTCACCGCTACGCCCCGACAACACCCACACCA
>NZ_JAFMPL010000236.1:0-1303 GCF_019038455.1 Nocardia noduli | reverse complement strand
ACCCGCGACGCGCTACGGCCATCGAAGACCGGTGTCCAATCGACTCCGACACCGGACACATCCACCACTGCGAGTGCCGAGAGCAGGGTGGTGTCCTCGACACGGTCCTTATGCAGCAGCGAAGCCACCACGGTCTCCACACCGTCCGCGGTGGTTTTGGTATCCACGGTGTCGGTGGTGCTGTGTTGGAGGGTTTCGTCGATGAGTCCGGACAGGCCGCCGTCGGGGCCCATCACCACGTACCGGGTCGCGCCCGCGGTGGCCAGGGTGGTGATTCCGTCGGCGAACCGTACCGTGTTGCGGACGTGGTCGACCCAGTACTGCGGCGACGCCAACACCGAGGGGTGATCGTCGAGGGGTCCGGTGAGTTGGCCGTCGTGGTTGGACACGATCGGGATCGTCGGTCGGGTGTAGGTGAGCCCGGCGGCGATGCGGGCGAATTCGGCCAGCATGGGTTCCATCGACGCGGAGTGGAACGCGTGTGAGACCCGCAGGCGGTTGACTCGGTATCCGGCCTGCCGTAGTTGTTGCTCGGCGGTGTCGATCGCGTTCCGGGGGCCGGCGAGGGCGATCGATTGGGGTCCGTTGACCGCGGCGATCTCGACACCGTCACCCAACAGTGGCGTGATTTGGGTTTCGGAGGCTCGCACGGCGAGCATGGCTCCGTCGGTGGGTAGTTGCTGCATCAGGCGGGCGCGGGCGGCGACCAGTACCGCCGCGTCCTCGAGGCTCAGCACACCGGCCACGGTCGCGGCGGCCAGTTCACCGATGGAGTGACCGGCCACGAAATCCGGTCGCACACCGAAGGATTCCAGCAGCCGGAACAAGGCGATACCGACGGCGAACAGTCCTGTTTGGGTGAACAGGGTCGCTTGCAGTGCCTGCTCGTCGACACCCCACACCACATCCCGCAGCGAACATTCCAGCTGCTGCTCGAGCAGTGCGGCCGTCTCGTCGAACGCGGCCGCGAACACCGGAAACGCCTTGTACAGGCCAGATCCCATCCCCAGCAGCTGCGCGCCCTGACCGGGAAACACGAATGCTGTTCTACCGCGGCCACGCGAAACATCGGTACCCGTGAGCATGCCGGGCTCGCTGTCGATCAACCCCTGCAATCGAGTCATCAACTCGTCGCGGTCGGTACCGACCAGCACCGCCCGATGCTCGAGCCGTGCCCGGGTACTGATCAGAGACCACCCCACGTCCACCGGATCCAGCTCGGGTCGTGTCAGCAGCCACTCCTGCAACCGGCGCCCCTGCGCGAGCAGGCCCTCACCGCTACGCCCCGACAACACCCACACCA
>NZ_JAFMPL010000235.1:0-1361 GCF_019038455.1 Nocardia noduli | reverse complement strand
GCCAGTGGGCCGGGGGTGTGGCACAACAGGGTCATCACCCTGCCGAGGGTCTCGTAGGTATGTGGCTCATGATGCCGGGTTCGGGATCGATCGTGAGCGGTGGGCATGCTCGCCGATCTTCCTCGCTATGGGCGGTGACGGCGTCGCGGCACACCGTTGGACCCGATGAGATCGGAAAGTAGAGACCTTGCTGGCAGTCGTACGGTGCCTGGTGCTTGCCGGTAGAGAGTCCCGGACGACCGAAGCAACGAGTATGGCGAATCCGCGAGCCGGGACGCGACCGCGGTGATCGCGGCCCACTCACTGTCGTAGTCGTCACGGTGCTCGACGACCAGCCGGACCGCCTTGGCCTTGGTCACTTCGTCGTACTTCGATGGCATGGTCTGCCCATCCTTCCCAAGAAAGAAGGTGGGCACCAAACCCGGGCGATTCATACCGCGTTCGTCATCGACACCTACGCCGGCACGATCGTGGGCTGGGAATGCGCGGCGAGCAAGCACGCCAGGTTCGTGGAATCAGCGATCCGGGCCGCGATCGCGCTACGTGCCCGACAACGCCGTCCGGTTACCGACGCGATACATCATTCCGATGCGGGATCGCAAGGCGGATTCAACTGGTCGACGCAACACTTCGCTGTAGAAGCGATTGTAGATGTTGCCCCATCGCCTCGGCCGGGGTGCGCCACCCGAGGACCTTCCGTGGTCGCGTGTTGAGCGCGTCAGCGACCGCGGCCAGGTCACTTCTGCTCCACCGTGATAAGTCCGTTCCCTTCGGAAAGTACTGGCGTAGAAGACCATTCGTGTTCTCGTTCGTCCCGCGCTGCCACGGGCTGTGCGGATCGGCGAAGAAGACCGCGACTCCGGTCTGCGAGGTCAACGCCGCATGCGCGGATAGTTCCTTTCCTCGGCCCCAGGTCAGCGACTTGATCATCTGCACGGGCAGTTTCGCGAGCGCCGCGGCGAGTGCCTTGTTCATCGACGTCGCTCCGTAACCGCTGAGCGCGGGACCGTTCTTCACCGGGGCACTCTCGCCATCCTCGCTCGCGGGGCAGGTGAACCAGCATCGTGAATCGAGTACTCCGAGCGACGAGAGTAGCGATCGCGGAGCGTTCGGTGCCGATGATGAGGTCACCTTCGAAGTGCCCGGAGACCGCACGATCGTCGGCCTCGGCGGGGCGCTCGCTGATCAACACATCGGGTGTCACGTGCGCCCACGCCACGCGTTTGGCGCGGGCCCTAGTAGTACTTTGTTAGGTTGGGAAGGTGTGGTGGCATAGTGGGCAGGTACCGATCCAGATAGCAAGTGCGCGTTGGATTTCGCGGATGATGCCGTAGAGGGTCAGTTCTGCCCATCGGCTTTTG
>NZ_JAFMPL010000234.1:0-1389 GCF_019038455.1 Nocardia noduli | reverse complement strand
GAGTTCGGCCCCGCCGCCCCCGGGTGGACCCCGGCGCGCCCCGATCAAGGGCCCCGACGACGACCCCGATTTCCTGTGGAAGATATCCAGACAGCAACATCGCGACGGCGACGGCACCACCGACCGCTGAAGCACGCCCCCGTCAGGACGGATCGCGTCGCACCGACCGGCACACATGCGGTCGCAGATCGGGATTCTCGAGGTAGTGCCGGATCAGGTGGTAGGCCACCAGCGGATTCATCAGCATGACCGCGTCCGACACCATGACGACCTCGGCCCCGGCCAGCGCGCGAGCCACCCGGCCACCGCGCCGACGCCCCGCCGTCTGCCAGAACACGTCGGGATCACGCACGTCCACGCCGAACATGTTGTGCCATTTCGCCGGGCCGGTCTCTCGCACATAGGGCCGGACCCCGGCGATATCGGCCCACGCGACCACCATCAGATCCCCGCTGCCGCCGCGCCGGACGACCCGCGTCGGCGTGATCACCAAGCCGGGAACCACCAACCGGTGCACGATCAACCCGCGATACGCGGCGAACAGCGCCACTCCCGCGATCGCGACGAATACCGGGACACCGACGAGCACCAGCCACTCGTCGATCAGGATCGCCTCGATCAACAGCAGCACGGCGACCGACAGGAAAACCAGCCCCATCAACAGGAACACGACGCCCTGCCACTTCGGCGGCTGTCGCATCGGCAGGAGCACACCCGATTCCCGCACACCTCCCACCGTGATCTCCTCGACCACGACCCCGCTCATCCCGCGCGCGCGGTAGGACTGGACCCGGTCGTCGTCCCACCGCCACTGCTCCGGCCACGCCGAGAACCCGGCCCTCTGTGCTGCCACGCCGCAGATCGTCCCATATCGAGGGGGTGCGGTATTCCGCGAATCGCCCCCGGAACGAACCCGCCTCTCGCAACCACGCCGAATACGAGGAAATCGCCTGTCGGCAACGCGGATTCATCAGGGTGAACGCGGGCGGAACGGCCCGATCGCAACGGCAACCCCCGATAGTCGGAAGCCGTCCAGCAACCGCCCCGACCGATGGCTTCGACACGAGTGACACCGAGCCGCCGCTTCGGCACAGGCCCCAGCCGCCGACAGGGTTCGACCACGAGACCACGTAGTCCGATCACCGACAGCGAATCCCATTGCCCCCTATTGGGATCAACGCATGATGGTGCCACCGTCGACATTGAGAACCTGACCGTTGACCCATTCGGCGTCCTCCGACATCAGGAAAGCCACCATCGCCGCGATATCACCGGTCTCTCCGACCCGCGGACTGTGCATCCGCTTCAGTGCCCCCGCTTGCAGATCCGGCCAATGCGGCGCGGACCGAATATTCTCGGTCGCAGTGAACCCGGGCGCGACCGCATTGC
>NZ_JAFMPL010000233.1:0-1417 GCF_019038455.1 Nocardia noduli | reverse complement strand
CGATCATCGACCCGACCGGCACCCTCTACGTCCTGATCACCAGCATCGACGCCGGACTCGCCGACCACCGCGGCGACATCGACAGCTGGACCGTCGTCATCTACGACGCCACCCAGTCCCACGACGAACCCGTCAGCGCCGCCGAGAACGCCACCACCTTCACCGCCGCCTGGCAACAAGCGTGGATCGGCCTGGACCGCGACCCACACACCTGACACCGATTCCGAAGGAAGTCGCCGTGCCCGACACCATCACCGATGCCGACCTCGAGCGACTTCTCTCGGGCGGTGTCCTGCTCCTCGAGCCGATCCCGATCCGGACGATCGAAGACATCCAAGAGGTCCTGAACACCGCGATCTACGCCCTGGGCGGGCAGCTGCGCGAGCATCTCAGCGAGATCGTGCTGTGGCACTTCGACGACGCACACCTGGTCCTGATCGTCGAGGTGAGCCAACAGCTGCGGCTGGCCAGCGGGAGTCTGGACGTCGCCGAGACCTTCACCCACCCCGATCCCGACGCCACCCAAACCGACGCCGTCCGTCACATCCTCGACCAGCTCCTCGCCCAACGCCACGCGCTGATCACCGCACTCGACGCCTACAGCGCACCGTTCTGACCACCCCGCCCGCCAGCCCCCAGCGAGAAGGCGACCAGCGCCCCGATGCCGGTCACCTCAACGAGCAGAGGGTTGCGGTTGGAGGGCTGACCGTCTGGCCGTCTGCCCCGCCTGTCTGAGTGCTACCAGCGCGTGAGCCCGCCACGGCTACGGGCCCGCGCCCGGCCGTCACCGAATTCGCCCAGCGCGCCGACCCGCTCGTCTGCGGCGGCCGGGTGCTCCTGCGCAGCGAATTCGATGCCGTCCTTTCGGCGCGTTCCCTCCCGCCGTGTCGGACTCCCACCCTGGTCGATCGCACTCAGGCGGGTCAGACGACCAGCCGCCCAGCCCCGTGCCGGGGTTACGTACACGTGCTGTGTGCGTCCGGCACGGGGCCGAGCTGTTTCCACGACAGAACAGGACCCAGTGATGACCGCAACCTTGAACGCACCCGTTACCGACACCGCTACAGAGACCGTCACCGAAGTCGCCGAGACCCTCACACCATTCGCCGCCGCGCTCGGAGAGATCGAATACCTGCTCGACACCGATCCCGACGCCGCACGCGAACGCTTCACCGACGTGCTGGCACTGGCCTCCCCGGCCGAGCGCGAACTGCTCGAGCACGCCGCGGCGCGCATGGAGCGCTCCCCCTGGAAGACCGCAGCCCGCCAGCTCGGCTGGATGGCCAAGAGCCGACCCGAACTGCGCGCCATAATCATCGACCACACCGCCGACGGCGACCCCGGCCTCTACCGGCCCGAACTGCCCGCCCAGTCCGAGGTAGGGATCGAGGCCGCCGAATGGGTACGCCGCTCCATC
>NZ_JAFMPL010000232.1:0-1449 GCF_019038455.1 Nocardia noduli | reverse complement strand
TTGGTCAGGCACCACCAGATGCGCCCGAGGAGCTTGTTGGCGAGGTTGCGCAGGGCGGCGTTGTGGTGGTCGCCGGCGGCCTTGCGTTTGTCGTAGTGGGCGCGGGCTCCGGGCGATTTGGTGAGCGCTGAGAAAGCCCACCAGTGGCAGGCGTCGCCGAGGCGTTTGTTGCGGACCTTGCGTGCCTTGACGTAGCGGGACCGCCCCGAGGCCATGGTCACCGGCGCGGTTCCCGCGAAGGCGCGTAGTCCGTTAGGGTTTGCGAAACGTGTTGGATCGTCGCCGATCTCGGCGAGTATTCGAGCGGCCAGGATCGGGCCGAGGCCGGGTGCCGAGCGTAGTATCGCCGCTTGCGGGTGGGTGTCGAATTCGGCTTCCAGCCCGGATTCGAGTTCATCGACTGCCTGCTGCATGGTGAGCAGAATCTTCAGCAGGCCGCTGACGGTTCGGCCGAGAGCTTGCTCGACCCGCGGCGGCTGGCGAAGTGCTGGTGTCTTCAGATCGGTGAGGATCTGCTCGACCAGAGTCGGGTGATTGCCGCGTCCGCACCGTTTGAGCAGCGACACGATCCGGACGCGGGTCAGTTTCGCTGCGGCGGCAGGAGTCGGAGCAGCGGCCAGGACCGCTGTCGCGGCGCGATGTTGGAGATTGGGAAAGGCCTGCATCGCTTGGGGATAGAACTCCAGCAGCACCGAGCGTAGGCGGCTGACTGTTTGATGCAACGCCCAGATCGCCTCTTGATGCTGGCGTGCCAGTGCCTTGACAGCGCGTCCGTGTTCGGTGACCGCAGGAAGCGGGCGGTGCATCGGCGCGTCGGTGCGCAGAATGTGGGCCAGGACCGCGGCGTCACCCGGATCGGACTTACCGCCGGCCTGGCCGTGGCGTTCCCGGTAACGGGCCACCGCGCGGGGATTGATCGGATAGACGGTGAACCCGGCCTCGACCAGTGCGACCACGAGTAGATTCTTGTCGGTCTCGATCGCGACAGGGGTGTGGTCGGGGCCCCCTCCGTTCTTCGCGATCACCGCCAGCAAGGTGGCGAAACCTTCTGCGCCGGTGTTTATCCGGGCTCTTGCCACAACCGCGCCTTCGTCGTTCATCAGCGCGATATCGTGGTGTTTCTCGGCCCAGTCGATTCCACACATCAACACCACAGGCCACTTCTCCTTTTCTCGGGGGCACGCTTGTCGCGCGAGCTCGAGGCGGTGCGGCGACCTAATGGAAGCGCTCGACGGCGCGGCATCTCACAAGCCGATCACCGGCCCTCGCGGCGGACCGGCAGGGTCACCGTCTATGTTGAGATCTTCGAAACGCGGTCCCTGTCATCACATGTAGTGATCACCTGTCGGCAGCTCGCTGCCTGATCAGACTGCGCCCGGATCGGTGAAATCTCAGTGACCACCTGCCGGTCCGCCTCTCGGCGTGTCGGACGGGTCCGACTCACCCATT
>NZ_JAFMPL010000231.1:0-1458 GCF_019038455.1 Nocardia noduli | reverse complement strand
AGAGAAATGATTAGGACCTGTGGATGACGGGGAGGACGCACCTTCCCGGATGATCTATCAGTCCGAAGTCTTGATCATGCCGGCGCGCCAACGCCGGTCGGGAAGGTACGTCCGTGTTTACGGTAGTTCAGAACGTCGCCGCCGCTGGTGGGCAGGCTGGTTCGGCAAGGTCGCTGCTCGATGAGATCGTGCGTGAGGGTGCCAGGCAGATGCTGGCCGCCGCGTTGAAGGCCGAGGTCGCGGCCTATGTCGCCCAGTTCGCCGACCAGCGCGACGAGAACGGTCACCGGCTGGTGGTCCGCAACGGTTACCACGGCGAGCGGGAGGTTCTGACCGCGGCGGGCGCGGTGACGGTGCGTGCGCCACGTGTGAACGACAAGCGGGTCGATCCGGAAACCGGTGAGCGGCAGCGGTTCTCCTCGGCGATCCTGCCCGCGTGGGCGCGGAAGTCCCCTCAGGTGAGCGAGGTGCTGCCGTTGCTGTATTTGCACGGATTGTCCAGCGGGGATTTCGGTCCGGCGTTGGAGCAGTTCCTCGGTTCCGGCGCCGGTTTGTCGGCGTCCTCGATAACCCGGCTGACCGGCCAGTGGCAAGACGAGACCAAGGCGTTCGCCGCCCGGGATCTCTCGGGCATCGACTACGTGTATTTGTGGGTCGACGGCATTCACGTCAAAGTGCGGCTCGAGCAGGAGAAATTGTGCCTGCTGGTGATGATCGGTGTCCGGGCTGACGGCCGCAAGGAGCTGGTCGCGATCAGCGACGGCTACCGGGAATCGACCGAGTCGTGGGCCGATCTGCTGCGGGACTGCCGGCGCCGAGGCATGACCGCGCCGGTGCTGGCCGTCGGTGATGGTGCGCTGGGGTTCTGGCGGGCGCTGCGCGAGGTGTTCCCGACGACTCACGAGCAGCGTTGCTGGTTCCATAAATCTGCGAATGTGCTCGCCGCGCTGCCGAAATCGGTGCATCCGGGCGCGATTGCGGCGATGAAGGATATCTACAACGCCGAGGACATCGACAAGGCCCAGCTCGCGGTGAAGGCATTCCAGATCGACTACGGAAAGAAGTATCCGAAAGCGGTCGCCAAGATCGTCGGCGACCTCGACGTGCTGCTCGAGTTCTTCAAATACCCGGCCGAGCATTGGATCCACCTGCGCACCACGAATCCGATCGAATCCACCTTCGCCACAGTGAGACTCCGCACGAAGGTCACCAAGGGGCCGGGCTCGCGGGCGGCCGGGATCGCGATGGCCTACAAGCTGATCGAGGCCGCCCAGACCCGCTGGCGCAAGGTCAACGCCCCTGAACTGGTCGCTCTCGTCCGCGCCGGCGCCCTGTTCCACAAGGGCAACCTCCTCGAACGCCCCCGCGACATCACCCCGCCGTCAACCGACGCGACCGAACCCACCCGAACGGAGGTCGCCTGAAACTTGCCGATCCACAGGATTTGACAATATCTCG
>NZ_JAFMPL010000230.1:0-1469 GCF_019038455.1 Nocardia noduli | reverse complement strand
GGTGTCGGTGTCGGTGTCGGTGAGCAGGATTCGGCCCGGTTCCTCCGACTGTGCCGAACGCACCAAACCCCACACCGCCGACGCCGCCGGATCGACCCGATCACCCGCGGTCGTGGTGACCGCCGCGCGCGTGAGGACCAGCAGCGTGCTGGACGCGAACCGCTGCTGAGTCGAGAACTCCTGCAACACACCCAGCACCCGATGGCTGATGGTGTGCGCCCTGGTCAGCACGTCGGTGCCGGTTTCACCGTCACGGCAGTCGAGCACCACCACCGGTGGCACCGGTTGGTCGGTGGGCTCGGGTTGTAGGTCGTTCCACTCCACGAATGCCACTTCCTGCGGCTGCGTGGGTGTGGCTGTCCAGTGCAGGGTGTGCACTGGGTCTCCGCTGCCTGCGGTGGCGAGTTGGTCCAGTTGTGCTGGGCGCAGGGTCAGCGATCCGATGGTGAGGACCGGCTGACCGTCGGGGTCGGTGACGGTCACACGCACCGTGTTGTGGCCGTGGGGGGTGATTCTGGCGTGCACGGTCGAGGCGCCGACAGCGTGCAACTGGACGTCTTCCCATGTGAAGGGCAGCAACGGGCCCGCGCCGGTGCCGGTTTCGGTGTCGTGGCCGGTGGTCATGGCGTGCAGGACCGAATCCAGCAGAGCTGGGTGTAGTCCGTAGTGTTTTGCCTCGCCGGCGGTTGCGGGGAGGGTGGCTTGGACGAGCCAGTCCTGTTCGGCGCGCCACACCGATTGCAGACCTTGGAACGCGGGACCGTAGCCGTACCCGGTTTCTGCCAGCTGTTCGTAGAGGCTGCCGGTGTCGGCGTGGGCCGCGCCCGCTGGTGGCCATGCCGCCAATCTCGTATCCACTGGCGTTGTGGAGGTGAGGGTTTCGACCGAACTCTGGGTTTGGAGTAGGCCTTGGGCGTTCAACACCCACTCCTGGTCTCGGGTTTGCGAGTACACCGACACTGTGCGAGTGCCGGAGGTTTCCAGCGCGCCGACGAGGACCTGGAGCGCGGTCCCACCCTCGGCGGGCAGTGTCAGGGGCGCGACCAACGTCAGTTCTCGTACCACCCCGCATCCGACCTCGTCACCGGCGCGGATCACCAGTTCCACCAGTCCGGTCCCGGGCAGCAACACCACACCACCCACGGCATGGTCGGCCAGCCACGGATGAGTCTGCAGCGACAGTCTGCCGGTCACGGTCACGCCCCCGGTCTCCGGAGACACCACCACCGCCCCGATCAGTGGATGATCGAGTCCCGACAATCCCAGCGAGTCGGGGTCTCCGGATGCGGTTACCGTGTCGAGCCAGTAACGACGGTGTTGGAAAGCGTAGGAGGGCAACGGAACCCGCGACGCGCTACGGCCATCGAAGACCGGTGTCCAATCGACTCCGACACCGGACACATCCACCACTGCGAGTGCCGAGAGCAGGGTGGTGTCCTCGACACGGTCCTTATGCAGCAGCGAAGCCA
>NZ_JAFMPL010000022.1:0-88669 GCF_019038455.1 Nocardia noduli | reverse complement strand
AGGGCGGGCTGGGCGATATCGAGCATTTCGTCCTGCTGATGCAGGAGAACCGTTCCTTCGACCACTATTTCGGCGCGTTCTCCGGCGTGCGCGGTTTCGGCGAGGCGTCCACCGCCTGGCAGCAGTACGGGTGGACGCCCGGAATCGGTCCCGCCCCGGACGGTTTCGTGAATCCGTTCCGTCTCGACACCACGCGCGGGCCCACACTGGACGGCGAATGCGTCAACGATCCCGACCACAGCTGGGGCGGCATGCACCGGGCGTGGAACGGCGGCGCGAACGACCGGTGGATGCCGATGTCGATCGACAGCGTGGGACCGGCCAACGCCCCCGCCGCCATGGGTTACTACCTGCGAGAAGATATTCCGATCCATCACGAACTCGCGGATGCGTTCACCCTGTGCGACAACTACCACTGCTCGGTCCTGGGCCCCACCGACCCGAACCGGCTGTACTGGATCGGCGCGACCATCGACCCCGACGGCACCGCGGGCGGTCCGCTGGTCGAAACGCCGCTGCTGCTCCCGCGTCATGCCTACAGCTGGCGGACCTACCCGGAGAACCTGTCCGAGGCGGGCGTGGACTGGAAGATCTACAACAATCGCGACTTCGGTCCGCTCGCCTCGGTGCTGCTGGACGGGATGATCGGCTGTTTCACCCAGTCCTCGGACCCGAATTCGGAACTCGCGCGGCGGGGAACGGCCCCGACGTACCCGAACGATTTCCAGGCCGATGTCGCCGCCGACCGGCTGCCCGCCGTCTCCTGGGTGGTTCCGTCCGTGCTCACCTGCGAACATCCCGCGCTGCCCGCCGCGTTCGGCGCTTTCGGCATCGTCCAACTGCTCGACATCCTCACCTCGAATCCGGCGGTGTGGGAGAAGACCGCGCTCATCGTGAGCTATGACGAGAACGGTGGGTTCTTCGACCACGTCACCCCGCCGACCGCGCCACCGGGAACGCCGGGGGAGTTCCTGACGGTTCCGTTGGATCGGGTGTCGTCGTCGGCGGGTATCGCGGGGCCGATCGGACTGGGCTATCGCGTTCCCGGCCTTGTCATCTCGCCCTACAGTCGCGGCGGCCTCGTCGCCTCGGAGACGTTCGACCACACCTCGCAGTTACGTCTGCTCGAAACCAGGTTCGGTGTCGAGGTGCCGAATCTGACGGCGTGGCGACGTGGCGTCACGGGGGATATGACATCGGCTTTCGACTTCGGTACCGCGCCGGATCCGGCGTCCCCGGTACTGACCGATCCCGGACCGCGAATCGGTGCGGCCGCGGCGCAGTGCGGTCCCAATATCGCGCTCGGCACCGCGAATCTCGGCATCCCCTACCCGGTTCCGCCCAACGCGATGCCGGAGCAGCGGCCGGGTGCGCGCCGGAGCCCGAGTGGGCTGGTATGACACACCCCGGACATGCGACAGTGGCCCGACCCGGAGCGGGTGGGGCCACTGCCCGAAGGAGAGGTCAGCCGGCGGTGGCGGGAACCCAGCGCACGGATGCGAAAGCTGGACGTTTTCGCATGGCCGCGAAACTGTGCCGTGCCGGACTGATCAAAGCGGTGAACCATGAGCGGCGGTGCTCGGCGAGCGCGGCCGCGACAGCGGGGATCTGGATGCAGTGCACGCCTCCCGCCATTCCCAGGCGGTGGCGACCCGACTGGTTGATTCTGGTGCCCAATGAGTTTCCTTTGCTAGCTGGTTCTGGCCTGGATCGCCACGGCGAAGATTAGCCGACAAAAAGGGCGCCGCAGAGTATTTTGCGCGAGTAATTGCCTCGGCGTGTCGGAAGTTCGACGCGCGGGTGTGAGGGTGGGCCGGAAATGTTGCGAATCGGTCTCGGCGTCATCACGGATCGGGCAAAACCGGCGAGTGGAGGTGAATTCGGGATCCGCGATGGGTAATCACGCGCTTCGGAGCGCGCCACTCGCGTCACCGCGGGAGCGGCGTCGGCACGCGGGTGGTCGGCGGTGCGGGGAATCGCGAATGCGAGACTGTGGGCATGTTGCGGATCGGCCTCACCGGAGGCATGGGAGCGGGTAAGTCGACGGTGGCGCGGATCCTGGCCGAACGGGGCGCGGTGGTCATCGATGCCGACGCCATCGCGCGCGAGGTCGTCGCGCCCGGCACCGAGGGCCTCGCGGCGTTGGCGCAGGCGTTCGGACCGGAGATCCTGGCGGCGGACGGCAGCCTGGATCGGCCCGCGCTCGCAGCTCGCGCATTCGCCGACGAAGAATCCAGGAAGAAACTGAATTCGATAACTCATCCCCTGGTCGGAATGCGCACCAAGGAATTGATCGACGCGGCGGAATCCGACGCGATTCTGGTGCAGGATATTCCGCTGCTGGTCGAGAGCGGAATGGCGCCGTATCTCCATCTGGTATTGGTGGTCGACGTCGACGCGGAAACTCGAATTCGCCGACTCGTCGAATTCCGGGGGGTTCCCGAAGCCGATGCGCGGGCCAGGATTTCGGCACAGGCCACCGATGAACAGCGTCACGCCGTCGCCGATGTGCTGCTCGACAACAGCGGCGAGCCCGGTGCGATCGAGCCGGTGGTGCATCGGCTGTGGGAGCGGCGACTGGTGCCGTTCGAACGTAATCTGCGTGCCGGAACGGTCGCGGCGCGGGAACTGCGGCTGGTTCCCGCCGATCCGGAATGGGCGGCCCAGGCGCAGCGGCTGATCGCCCGGCTCGCGGCGGCCTGCGGGTCGGCCGCGATCCGGATCGACCACATCGGATCGACCGCCGTACCGGATCTGCCCGCCAAGGATGTCATCGACATCCAGATCACCGTCGCGGATCTCGCGGCCGCCGACGGATTGCGAGATGCGCTGGGAGCGGCGGGTTTTCCGGTCGAATCGCACCTGGCACACGACAACCCGAAGCCGACCGGGGCCGATCCCGCGGGCACCGATACCGCGCTCTGGGCCAAGCGCGTGCACGGCAGCGCCGATCCGGGACGACCCGCCAACGTCCATCTTCGCGTCGAAGGATCACCGGGGGCGGAGTTCGCCCTGGCATTCCGTGACCGGCTGCGCGCCGACGCCGACGTGCGGTCGGAATACCTCACCGTGAAGCGGAAGGCCGAAGCGGCGGCGGCCGACAGTTCCGGAGAGGCCGCGGCCGAGGCGTACTACGCGGTGAAGGAGCCGTGGTTCGACGACGTCTACGAGCGGATTCGCGGCGCGGCGGACTGAGTGACCGCGCGCTGTCGCAGCAGCGCGACCAGCCGGTCCAGGCTCTGGCCCCAACCCTCCCGCGCGCCGTCCTCCGGGGCGAGCGGTCCGGGGGCGAGCAGGTGGAAGGTCATGGTGGTCTTGTTCGCCTCGGTTTCGGCGAAGGTCACCGTGGCGACGGATTCGCTGTCGGCGCTGCCGTCACCCGTCGGATCACCCCAGGTGAAGACCAGGCGTTCCGGTGCGACGATCTCGCGGAACACGCCCGCGCTCGGATAGCGGGCGCCGTCGGTGTCGGAGACCATGACCGAGTCGTAGCGGCCACCGACGCGCGGCTCGACGACGATGGTGTCGCGCGGTGTCGAGAACCCGTGCGGACCGGCCCACAGCCCCAGTTGGTCGGGATCGAGCCAGGCCTCGAACACCAGCTCGCGGGGCGCGTCGAAGGTGCGGACTATGGTGAATTCTCGGTCGCTCATAACGAAAAATCCTCTCGGCGTGGTGGATTCATGTACTCGGTGCGGTCCGTGAGGTGTGGCGCTACGCGCCCTTCATCCAGTCGGGGGCGCCGGAGGGGAAGCGATTCCGGAAATCCATGACGCCGACCCAGGTGGGGCGCACGACGATTCGTTCCATGCGCGGCGCCATCGCGCGCAGGAATTCGAGCCGTTCGGCGGCGGCCTCGTCGCCGCCCTTGTTCATCGCCAGCGCGTACTCCGGTGCCAATCCGTCGATTTCGTGAATTTCCGCCCGGCCGCGTATCAGCAGAACCTCCGGTGGCGCGGATTCGGTGTCGATCGTGATCGCGACGTCGGGGTGCCTGCGCAGCATTCGCGCTTTCTTCGACGGCGCGAAACCGGCCATGATCAATTCCGATCCGTTCCACCAGAAATTGATCGGCAGCACTCTCGGGGTGCCGTCGGCGGCGGTGAAGGCCAGGCGGGCGGGCAGATTCGCCGCGAGCAGCCGCCGTGCGGTATCGGTCTCCAACAGGCGGATATCGCCCTGGGGCAGTTCGGTCGATGCGGTCACCGGTCGCTCTCCTTGTGCTGTATGCGGCGCAGATGTTCGTCCAGGCGGTCGAAGCGGCCGTCCCAGAACTGCCGGTATCGGTCCAGCCAGTCGGTGGCCGTGCCCAGCGGGGCTGCCTCCAACCGGCACGGGCGCCACTGCGCGTGTTGCCCGCGGGTGATGAGTCCGGCGCGTTCGAGGACCTTCAGATGTTTGGAGATGGCGGGCAGGCTCATCGCGAACGGTTCCGCGAGTTCGGTCACGGTGGCCTCGCCCTCGGCCAGACGCGCGAGGATCGCCCGCCTGGTCGGATCCGCGAGTGCCGCGAAGGTTCTGCTGAGTTCGTCGCCCGTCATGGCCTCTATTTAACCACCTAGATAATTAACTGGATGGTTAAATGCTGCACCCGACGGAGCTGGTTGTCAAGGGTGGCCGCAGGAGGTCGAGAACTACTTCCAGGTCAGTGTGATGCCGAGCGATTCCATCCAGCGCTCCAGCGAATAGCCGTTGGCCGCGATGCCGTCGATCGCGGTGGCGGCACGTTCGATCGCCGCCTGGGATTCGGCCGCTCCGAGCAGTCCCGCGGTGTGGGCGGCCAGCAATTCGTCCACATCGAGCAATTCGGTGTCGCGTCCGGTGCGGACCACGATGTCGAGGTAGTGGTCCACCGAGGTCCAGCGTTCGTCGGTCACCCGGGTGAACTCGCCGATATCGAGGTAGTAGTCCTGATCGCGCTGATGTTCGGGGTGGTAGTGGAAGATCGACACCCGCAGCCCCAGATCGGGCAGCAGCCACGATTCGATGTAGTGGAACTGCGGATGATCCGAGGTCCGTGCCATGTACAGGCCCCACGATTCCACGTGGTACTGCTCGACCGCCCGGACGAACCCCTTGGGGTCGGTATTGGTCAGGCTCTCGAGATCGAAGTACTCGACCTTGGGCCGGTGCACGTCCACTGTTGGTGCCTGTGTCATGTCCTCAGAATCTACCGGTGTACCGCCCGGCGTCGAGTCGGACAGGGCTCGACCGGGCGGTGGAGACGGCTACATCCAGGTCAGCACGATGCCCTCCGAGGCGAGCCACTGCTCGAGGTCGTGCTCGTGCGACGCGCATCCGTCCACGACCTTCGTGGCCCGGTCGAAGGCCCGCCGGGCCCCCGCGGCGTCGAGGAAACCGGCCGCGTGCGCCGCGAGCAGTTGCTCGGCGCCGTGCAGTTCGGCGGGCTTGCCCTGACGTACGACGACGTCGAGGTAGAGGTCGGTCGCCCGCCATCGTTTCGGCGTGACCTCGGAGAATTCGCCGATATCGAGCCGATAGTCGTGTTTGCCGAACCGGGCCGGGCGGGTGTGCTCCCTGGTCGCCCTGATCCCGAGATCGGGCAGCAGCCAGGTTTCGGTGTGACGGCGTTCGGGCCGGTCGGCGGCGCGCGAGATGTACAACCCCCACGATTCCCGATGGCAGCGGTCGACCGAGGTGATGTAGCCCCTGCTGTCGGTGCAGGTCAGGTCCGCGAGGTCGAAATATTCGACGAGCGGTCTGCGGACCGGGTTCCCCGGTGGCGCCTGCGCCGGCTCGGCGCTGCCGCGCCGCAGATCACGGGCCATATAGCCGGCTATTCCGGACATCGTCGGTGCGGCGACGAGCAGGGGAACCAGAACACTCATGGCGAGTCCTTCGGCAGGTCCGGTAAACAATCAGGCTACACCCGGCACGGTCTCGGCGTGCGGTGCGGAAATATCCGGTCGCGGTCCGAATAGAGTTGCCGCCCGGTATGTTTCGCGGCGTACCATGCGGGGCGCGTCGTCGTCGCTGTGAGTCGTCTCTCGTTCCAGGCAGCCGGTCGCGGGTACGGCCCGACTCCGGTGCCGTCGGCCGATTCCCCGTGGTCGGGACCACACGGGCACTGCGGCGGTGCGCACATGCCGGGAAATCTGTCGGTGGGTCCGCCTACGCTGGTGAACATGGCATTCGCAACCGAGATTCCGGCCGAGGGCTACGAGGACCGGGCCCACGGTGAGACGCCGCTCGCGCATTCGGAGTTCCGTCCGGTCGGTGTGATCGAGCGTGCCGACGGCCGCTTCCAGGTCGTCAGCGACCACAAGCCCGCGGGTGATCAGCCCACCGCCATCGCCGAGTTGCAGCGCAGGATCGAGGCGGGGGAGCGCGATGTGGTCCTGCTCGGCGCGACCGGTACGGGAAAATCGGCGACCACCGCGTGGCTGATCGAGAAATTGCAGCGACCGACGTTGTTGATGGCGCCGAACAAGACGCTGGCCGCGCAGTTGGCCAACGAGTTGCGGGAGATGTTGCCCAACAACGCCGTCGAGTATTTCGTCTCGTACTACGACTACTACCAACCCGAGGCGTACATCGCCCAGACCGATACCTATATCGAGAAGGACAGCTCGATCAACGACGACGTGGAGCGGCTGCGTCACTCGGCGACATCGAGTCTGCTCTCGCGGCGTGACGTGGTCGTGGTCGCCTCGGTGTCGTGCATCTACGGCCTGGGCACACCGCAGTCCTATCTGGATCGGTCCGTGCAACTCGAGGTCGGCGCCGAGATCGACCGCGACGCGCTGCTGCGGCTGCTGGTCGACGTGCAGTACACCCGCAACGACATGTCCTTCGTACGCGGCTCGTTCCGGGTGCGCGGCGACACCGTCGAGATCATCCCGTCCTACGAGGAACTCGCGGTGCGCATCGAATTCTTCGGTGACGAGATCGAGGCGCTGTACTACCTGCACCCGCTCACCGGCGACGTGGTGCGTCAGGTGGACACGCTGCGCATCTTCCCCGCCACCCACTACGTCGCGGGCCAGGAGCGCATGGAACGCGCGGTCGGCGATATCGAGCGGGAGTTGGAGGAGCGGCTGGCCGAACTGGAACGGCAGGGCAAACTGCTCGAAGCGCAACGCCTGCGGATGCGCACCCAGTACGACCTGGAGATGATCCGCCAGGTCGGTTTCTGTTCCGGCATCGAGAACTATTCGCGCCATATCGACGGCCGCGGGCCCGGGACGGCGCCCGCCACGCTGATCGACTATTTCCCCGAGGATTTCCTGCTCGTCATCGACGAATCCCATGTCACGGTCCCGCAGATCGGCGGCATGTACGAGGGCGATATGTCGCGGAAGCGGAATCTGGTCGATTTCGGCTTCCGCCTGCCGTCCGCCGTCGACAACCGGCCGCTGACCTGGGAGGAATTCGCCGACCGCATCGGCCAGACCGTCTATCTGTCGGCGACGCCCGGCCCGTACGAGCTGGGGCAGGCGGGCGGCGAGGTGGTCGAGCAGGTCATCCGCCCGACCGGCCTGGTCGATCCGAAGGTGGTCGTGAAACCGACCAAGGGCCAGATCGATGATCTCCTGCACGAGATCCGCGCGCGCACCGAACGCGACGAGCGCGTGCTCGTCACCACCCTGACCAAGAAGATGGCCGAGGATCTGACCGATTACCTGCTCGGCCTCGGCGTCCGGGTGCGGTACCTGCACTCGGAGATCGACACCCTGCGCCGCGTCGAACTGCTCCGCCAGCTGCGGTTGGGCGAATACGACGTCCTGGTCGGCATCAACCTGCTGCGCGAGGGCCTCGACCTGCCGGAGGTGTCGCTGGTGGCGATTCTCGACGCCGACAAGGAGGGGTTCCTGCGCAGCAGCACCAGCCTGATCCAGACCATCGGCCGCGCCGCCCGCAACGTCTCCGGCGAAGTGCACATGTACGCCGACAAGATCACCGACTCGATGCGTCACGCCATCGACGAGACGGATCGGCGCCGGGCCAAACAGGTCGCCTACAACACCGAGAGGGGCATCGACCCGCAGCCGCTGCGCAAGAAGATCGCCGACATCCTCGATCAGGTATATCAGGAGGCCGACGACGAGGTCGCGGTCGGCGGATCGGGACGCAACGCCAGCCGCGGCAGACGGGCCCAGGGCGAGCCGGGCCGTGCGGTCAGCGCCGGGGTGTACGAGGGGCGCGACATCAAGTCGATGCCGCGCGCCGAACTCGCCGACCTGGTCAAGGAACTCACCGCGCAGATGATGAACGCGGCCAGGGAATTGCAGTTCGAACTGGCGGGCAGGCTCCGCGACGAGATCTCGGACCTGAAGAAGGAACTGCGAGGCATGGACGCGGCCGGGCTCAGTTGAGCACCGGCCGGTCCCGATCACACCTGCGTCGCCATCCATTCGTTCACGCGCCGCTCGGCCTCCTCACGCGAGACGTCCTCGACCCTGGTCATCACCGCCCAGCGATGACCGAACGGGTCGATGACGACGCCGTAGCGGTCACCGGTGACGAAGGTCTGCGGCGGTTCCGCGCTGCGCGCGCCGTGCGCGACGGCGCGTTCGATGACGGCGTCCACGTCGGGGCAGTAGTGCACCATCGAGGTGTGCACCCACTCGCCGTTGGGGGCGAGCACGCCGTTGTCCGGAATCGGCATACCCATCTGCAGGATCGAATCGCCGATCTTCAGCTCGGCGTGGGCGGGTTGGCCGTCGGGCATATCGTTGCGGCTGATCACCTCGGCGCCGAAGACCGCGCCGTAGAATTCGATCGCCTTCCTGCCGTCGGGGACAGCGAGGAAACAGGTGATCGAGTGGTAGCCATCGGGGATGGGTCGCACTGTCGAAATCTCTGTATCGCTCATGGGGACAACTCTGCTCGACGGTCGATGCGCGGTCTTGTAAGAAAGCGACACGGTGTCTGACGGGGTCGGGGGCGTTCCGGGCGCGGACGACGTCAAGGGGATCCTGCACCCGGTCGAGCAGGCCAGGCACCGCACGCTGGCGCGGCTGCCCGCGGGACCGTCGGTCGACCGCTTCATCGAGTGGTATTGGTCGGTGCGCTGGGATCTGCGCGGACGCCCGCCGTATTTCGCCGAGGTGCTCTCCTATCCGTGTGTGAACATCACTTTCGAGCGCACCGAGACCCGCACCGGGGGATTCGTCAACGGTGTCGGCACGACCAAATACATTCGCGAACTCGGCGGACTCGGTGAGACATTCGGCATCCGTTTCCGTGCGGGTGGTTTCGGCGCCTATACCGGATTGGATGTCGGCGCGTTCCGTGATTCCGCCGTCGAACTGGCCGAGGTAATACCCGAGGCGGCCGGGCTCACCGATCGGGTGCTGGAGGCATCATCCGATGCCGAACGCCGGGCGATCGTCGAGGAATTCTTCGGCACGCGGTCGTGTCCCGACGACCCGACCTATCGGCTCGTGCTGCGCGTCGTCGCCGCGATGGAGCGTGATCTCGAGCTGACGCGGGTCGATCAGGTCGCCGACCGGTTCGGGATCCCGGTACGCACACTGCAACGGATGTTCCGTCGCTACGTGGGGGCGGGCCCGAAATGGGTGCTGCGCAGGTATCGGCTGCAGGACGGCGCGGATCTGCTCGCCCGCGGCCGGACCGAGGACCTGGCCGCGCTCGCCGCCGAACTGGGCTACTTCGATCAGGCGCATTTCTCGCGGGAGTTCACCGCCGAAGTCGGAATGCCGCCGTTGGAATACGCGAAGAATTCGGTACGATCGCGTAACGAAGTTACTGCCAAAGTTTTTCCGCCGGGGCGGTAGCGCGCCGGCGTCGCCGAGACCCCGCTGTGATGAATATCCCAGGGCCGCAACCTGGTTCGCCCGACTTGTGACGGGTCACAGAATTCGATCCGCGGAATTGAATCGGCCCTGGTAGTTCGTGCCCCGTGGATTCTGTCGAGTGACCCGGGCGTGTGAAAGCCGCGACGCCACCGAGTGTGATGTGCTGCGATTTGTGAAATTTCGGGGTGATTTGCCGCTATGGTCGAGCGCAGTCGCCGCAACGGTGCTCCCGACTCGTCCGGGTAGCGCTGCTGCAGGCACCCGACCCACATAGTTGGAGGACTCATGACCGCCTACCGGACCATTGTTGTCGGTACCGATGGCTCGGACTCGTCGTACGTCGCCGTCGAAAAGGCCGCTTCGCTGGCCGGCGCCTCGGGTGCGACCCTCGTCGTCGCGTGCGCCTTCTACCCGACCGACGATCGCGACGTGGCCGCCGCCGCCGATGTACTCAAGGACGAGGCGTACCAGGTACGCGGGTCCGCTCCTACCAGCGAGATCCTGCGGGTCGCCCGCGACCGCGCCACCTCGGCGGGCGCGAAGGAGATCGTCGAACGCGCCATCGTCGGCGAGCCCGTCGAATCGCTGCTCGACCTGGTCAAGGAGGTGCAGGCCGATCTGCTCGTGGTCGGTAACCGCGGCCTGAACACCCTGGCGGGACGACTGCTGGGGTCGGTGCCCTCCGATGTGGCGCGCAAGTCGCGTTCGGACGTCCTGATCGTGCACACCGTCCGCTAGACGGCGAATCCGCGAGCCCCGCATACCGCCCGTTCATCGGTGCGGATGCGGGGCTTTCGCGTGTCAGGCCAGCGCGCCGAGCACCGGCGGCAGCGCCTCGGAGTGCACCACGGTCAGCCGCTGGGTGGCGCGGGTCAGCGCGACGTAGAGATCGTTGAGACCGCGCGGTGATTCGTCGAGTATCCGATGCGGTTCCACCAGATACACCCCGTCGAATTCCAGGCCCTTCACATCGTGCACGGTCAGCACCCGCACCGATTCCGCGGCCAGCCCCGACAATTCGGGAACCAGGTCGTGCGGGGCGATGACGGCCGTGGTGCCGGGCCCGGGCTCCGCGGCGACCGAATCCGCCAGCACGGTGGGCAATTCGGCCGCGGTGACCCGGATCGCGCGTGGCGCGTTACCCGATTCGCGCACCGAACGCGGTACGGCGGTACCGGGATCGATGGCGGCGAGCACATCGGCGGCGACCGTCATGATCTCGGCGGGCGTGCGGTAGTTGACGGTCAACTCGGTCAGCTTCCAGCGTTGTGCCACATACGGTTCCAGCATCGACTGCCACGACGACGCACCCGCGGGATCACCGGTCTGGGCAACATCGCCGACGACGGTGATCCACCTGTTCGGAATACGCCGCATCACCATGCGCCACGCCATCTCCGACAGTTCCTGTGCCTCGTCGACGATGACATGTCCGTAGGTCCAGGTGCGGTCGCCCGCGGCACGTTCGGCCGTGGTCTGCCTGGCCCGCACGTCCTGGCGCTCGGCGAGCTGACTCGCGTCGATCAGGTCGTAGGCCATCAGGATCTCGGGATCGAGTTCGTCCTCGAGATCCTGCGGGGCCGAACCGGTCAGGATATCGAGCGCGTCCTGGGCCTCGGCCAATTGGGCACGCCAGCGACGCCGCGCCCGTTCGCGATCCTCGGTGTCGTCGACGCCGAGCAGTTCGGCGAGTTCGTCGAGCAGAGGCGCGTCGGCGGCGCCGAACTCGCCGTCGTCGTCGCGGACCAGTTCCGCGCGATCGGCGGGGTCGAGCGAGGACGCCACCCGATCCAGCCGTTTCGGATCGGCGAACAGGTCGGCGAGGACGTCCTGCGGGGCGAGGATCGGCCACAGCCGTCCGATCGCCGCCTGCACGGCGGGATCGGATTTCATCTCGTCCCTGATCTCGGCGAGATCGGTACCGCTGAGCAGACTCTGGCCGCCGGACAGATCCGCGCCCATGGTCTGGGCGAGCTGTTCGGTGAGCGCGTCGATCACCGAACTCGCGAAGATCGGGCGCGCCAGGTTGTGCGGACGCCGCGAGGATCTGGCCCGGCCCCTGGCCTTGGTGGCGATCTTGCGGTCCAGCAGCACCGGATAGCCGTCGAAGGCGAGCCGGATCGGGTCGGCCGGAATCTCCTGACGGTCGCGCACCGCCTGTTTGAGCACCTCCAGGATCGCCGTCGAACCCTTCACCTCGCCCGCCCGCAGGGAATCCTCGCGGGTGGCCTTCACCCCGGGGTACAGGTCGCCGATGGTGGACAGGAGCACACCCGTCTCGCCCAGCGAGGGCAGCACCTGCCCGATGTAGTCGAGGAAGGTGGCGTTGGGACCGATGATGAGCACGCCGCTCTTGGCCAGTTGCTGGCGATAGGTGTAGAGCAGGTAGGCCGCGCGGTGCAGGGCCACCGCGGTCTTGCCGGTGCCCGGTCCGCCCTGGACGACGAGCACGCTCTTGTGCTCGGAGCGGATGATCGCGTCCTGCTCGGTCTGGATCGTCTCGACGATGTCGTTCATATGGCCGGTGCGGGCCGCGTTCAGCGCCGCGAGCAGGGCGCTCTCGCTGCCGACACCGCCGTCGCCCTCGGCCGTCCCGGCCCGCCTCGCCGCGTCGAGATCCAGGTATTCGTCGTTGATCGCGGTCACCTTGCGGTTGCGCGATCGGATATGCCTGCGCCGGATCACCCCGTCGGGGGTGGCCGTGGTGGCGAGGTAGAACGGGCGGGCCAGCGGGGCGCGCCAGTCGAGCAGCAGGGTCTCGTAGTCGTCCTTCTCGTCGAGGATGCCGAGCCTGCCGATATAGCGGGTCTCCCCGTCCCCGGCGGCGACCGAATCGGTCACATCAGCGGAATCGGCCGCAGTGGCTTCCAAGTCGATGCGACCGAAACACAGCCCGTGCTCGGCGGCGTCGTATTTGGACAGGTCCTCGTTGTAGAGCTGACTGAACGATTCCCGCTCGGTGCGGGCCTGCGGCGTGCCGCCGGTTTCGAGCAGCACGGCCTTGAGCCGGTTCTTGGCGTATTCGCGCATGCCGTCGAGTCGGTCGTACAACACGGACAGGTAGGCCTGCTCCTGTGCGATCTGCAGGTCGCGGTTCCGCTCGGGAGCGCCGTCGGGCTCGGCACGGTCCTGGGTGAGGCGGTCGGGCAAAACTGAACTCCTTGTCACCGCGATGAGCCGGGCAGCGCGCGAAAAGGTTGTGGCTCGCGCGCGAGTGAAAACAGAGTTGTCGAGTCTACTGTGCTTCCGGCACGCTCGCCGCAACCGCAGGTGGAACCCCGGAAGCCAGGACCGGTTCGAAGTGGCGCACGGTGGGGAAGGGATCGTAGAAATGGTGCAGCAATCGGGACCACTTCTCGTATTCCGGCGATCCGCGAAAGCCGTCGACGTGATCGCGCAGCGTGTCCCATTCGACGAGCAGCAGATACGTCCCCGGCGTCTCGACACAGCGTGACAGCGACAATGTGCGGAAGCCTGGCATGGACTCGATGATCAGGCGTGCCCGCGCGAAGGTCGCCTCGAATTCCGCGGCGCGGTCCGGCCGGACGGGCAGCAGGACGTGTTCGATGATCATGGCGTCGAGCCTAGGAAGCGTGGGTGCTGTTCGGCAGGCGGGTCGCGCCGAGTGCGTCGTCGCGGTTGGTCTTGGCCCGGTACATGGCCAGATCGGCGTCGTGCAGGACCGCCTCCGGCGTGCGGTGCTCTTCCGAGGACAGCGCGGTGACCCCGATGGAGGCGTTCACCTCGATGCGATGCCCGCGCGCGATGATCGGTTCCGACATCTTCGAGCGCACCCGTTCCACGAGCGAGTCGAGATCGACCGTGCGGGGCGCGCCGGAAAGCAGTACCAGGAATTCGTCGCCGCCCAGCCGTCCGACCAGGTCCTCGGCCCGCAGCGCGCGTTGCAGGCGCTGCGCCACGATCTGCAACACGGTATCGCCGATGGCGTGGCCCAGGGTGTCGTTGATGACCTTGAAATCGTCCAGGTCGATGAAGAGCACCGTCGAGACCGGGAGATCCTCGCTGCCCGCGAGCGCTCCGGCCAGCTGAGCCAGGATCAGCGAGCGGTTGGCCAGTCCGGTCAGCGAATCGTGGGTTGCCTGGTACTCGAGCTGCCTGCGGCTGGCGCGGAATTCGGTGATATCGGCGAAGGAGGAGACGGCCGCCGAGTGTGGATCGCCCGGATTGAGCAATCGGCTGCTCCCGGAGAGCCAGCGCCGCTGCCCGTCCTCGCGGTCGACGCCGAAGACGTAACCGGTGATGGTCTCGCCGGTCGCCAGCGTGCGCGCCACCGGATGGCGCGCGGTCGGCAGCGGTTTGGCGTTGGCGTCGAGCAACACCAGGGGCAGATCATCGATGGTCGAGCCGGTCAGATCCCCGGTGCGCGGATTGCTGCCGAAGATCCTGAGCGCGGCGGGATTGGCGGATTCGATCCGCCCGTTGCGGTCGATCACCACCACGCCCTCCTCCAGTTGGGAGACGACAGTGGTGAAATGCTGTTCGGCCTTGCGCTGGGCTGCCTCGGCGGTGCGCTGGGCGGTCAGATCGTGGATGACGACCTGGTAGGCCAGCCGATCGAACCACGGCGTGCGCACGGAGACGGTCTCGACCTGAACGGTGCGCCCGTCCAGGCGCAACAGTGCCATCTCGGTGGGTTTGGACGCGGACCCCTCGTCCTCGAGACTGTCGATGCGCTCGAGCATGGCCGACACGGAATCGGGGTGGACGAAGCGGGTGAGCGGCTGACCGATCAGCTCGTCGGCGTCCTCGGCCGCGAGTAATCGCACGGTAGCCCGGTTGACATAGACGACCACGCCGTCCTCGTGCACACAGATCCCGTCCGGGGTGTGCTCGACCAGGGACCGGTACCGCTGGGCCAGCTGCTCGGCATCCGCCGAGCTGTTCGCCGCCCTGTCCTCACCCACTCGGAACCCCCGATCGTCGACCGATTCATGGCCATTGGAACACGGGATATTGCTGGTATCGACGTGTACAAGATCACACCGACTTCTGTCTTGCTTCGATCATGTCGTGGGCATTCCATTGTGCGCCCTCGGTGATCATTACAGAAAGCCGGACTTTCCGGGCCCCTGGCCGAGGTGCGTCCGGCCCGCGGACCGGCGGAGGAGCGATGCCATGTCGAGCGCCACTTCGACCACCGTAGAGCACTCTCGCGATCATATGACGATCGCCGGGATAGGGGCCGTCACCGGATACGGCTGGGGGCGCGAAGCGCTGTGGCGCGGTCTGATGAGCGCCAAACCCGCGGCCACCCTCGAATCCGGATACGGGAGCGACGGCGACGAAGACGCCTGGGTGGCGTTGGTGCCCGACGGCGGCGATCACGCCGTCAGCAGCAGTCGCTACGGGCGTGCCGTGCACGAGTCGGCGCGCGAGGCGATCACCGACGCCACCGACCGGGGCTGGCGCGCGGGCCGCACGGTGGGGCTGTTGCACGCGATCGTGCTCGGCGACGTGGTGAACTGGCGCGATTTCTACCTGGTCGACGGCGGCCGCCGCCGGCCCCGTGATTTCCTCCGACTACTACCCTCGACGCCGGTTTCGGTGCTCATGCAGGAATACGGGTTCCACGGGCCGTCGATGAACATCTCGGCCGCGTGCAGTTCGGCCAATGTCGCACTCATCACCGCCCAACTGTGGATCGACAGCGGAATCGCCGACGATGTCATTTGTGTCGCGACCGATATGTCCGCGACACCCGACCTCGTCGACCATTTCGTCCGACTCGGCGCGGCGGTGATCGACAGCGAGCCGCTCGATGCCACCCGCCCGTTCCAGCAGGGCAGCCGCGGCTTCACGATGGCGGAGGCGTCGGTGGCCTTCGTGCTGAGCCGCAGGGTCGAACGTCCGTACGCGGCGGTGCTCGGCGGCGGGATGTCCAACGACGCCTATCACGTGGTCTCGGTCGAGCCGACGCACGAACAGATCTTCGAATGCGCCCGACGCGCGCTGCGCGATGCCGGAATCACCCCCGAGGACGTCCGGTACTTCAACGCCCACGGCACCGGCACCGCGCAGTGCGACAAGGCGGAACGCGATCTGCTGGCGCGGATGTTCGCCGACCGCCCCGAGGTGTACGCGATCAAACCGCTGACCGGACACTGCCAGGGCGCGGCCGCCGCCGTCGAGATCGCCGCCGCCGCACTGGGTTACGAACGAGGCGTGGTGCCCGCGGCGCCCGTCGTCGCGCCCGCCTACGGGCGTCTGCTCGACGGTACGACCCCCTTCGCGGGCGGTATCACCGCCAAACTCTCCCTCGGCATGGGCGGGCACAATTCGATGGTCGTGCTCGGTCCGGCGCGCTGATCACGCGGTCGGCAGCGGAACCGACCAGCACAGCCGGGTGCCCGGCATCGCGGCCTCGCTGTCGGTATCGCCCGCAGGGCCTTCGGTGGCGCCCGCGGGACCGATGACGAATTCGCCGTGTGATTTCTCGGCCCGCTGTTCCAGATTGCGCAGGCCGCTGCGGATCACGTGATTCGGGATACCCCAGCCGTTGTCGGTGACGACGATCGTCAGATTGTCGTCGACGCTGATCTCCACCCCGACCGTGTCCGCGCCGGAATGGCGGACCGCGTTGCTGAGCGCCTCGCGCACCACCGCCTCGGCGTGATCGGCCAATTCGGCCTCGACCACCGACAGCGGCCCGGTCACCTGGACCGTCGCGTGCAACGGCGCGTCGGTGGTCTGTTGCCGGACCGCCTGTTCGATGCGGTGTTGCAGGCGCGTGCCGTCGCCGTCGCCGCCGTGCAGGTCGAAGATCGAGGTGCGGATTTCCTGCACCACCTCCTGCAATTCGTTGACCACCGTCGTAAGTCGTTGCCGCACTTCGGGAACCACCGCCTTCGGCACCGCGCCCTGCAGGGTGAGCCCGATGGCGAACAGCCGCTGGATGACGTGGTCGTGCAGATCGCGCGCGATGCGGTCGCGGTCGGCGAGCAGGTCGAGTTCCCGTACCCGCCGCTGGGTTCCCGCCAGCCGCAGGGCCAGTGCGGCCTGATCGGTGAACGCCGCGGTCAGCTCGACGAGTTCGTCGGTGTAGGGCGGTGAGCCCGCGGGCCGGACCGTGACCAGAACGCCGAGGGTCGAATCCGGCGTGCACAGCGGCAGGATCAACGCGGGGCCGAGATCCTCGATCGTGACACCGAGATCGATCCGCGCGGCGTCGTCGAAGCGCAGCGGAACCCGGCCGGCGAGCGCCTCGCCCAGGGCCGTCCCCTCGGTCGGCACCGGCCTGCCCTCGTGTCCCGCGCTCGGTCCCGACCATTGGCTGAGCAGCAGGTCGTCGCTTCCCTCGGTCTGTTTGCCGGTGGCTCCCGCCAGGAAGGCGCGATGGGATCCGGTCAGCGTGCGCGCGTGATCGACCACCTGGGCCAGCACCCGGTCCGGTTCGGTGCCCGCGAGGAATTCGGTCGCGATATCGCGGGTCGCCTCGATCCAGGCCTGTCTCGTGCGCGCCGATTCGTAGAGCCTGGCGTTGTCGACCGCGATACCCGCGGCCGAGGCCAGCGCCCGCACCAGCACGTCGTCGTCCTCGGTGAACGGCTGCCCGCCCGCCTTCTCGGTGAGATACAGCGCCCCGAACACCTCGTCGCGGATCCGAACGGGCACACCGAGAAAGGTGTGCATCGGCGGATGTCCCGGCGGCAGGCCGATCGAGGAGGGATGTTCGGTCAGGTCGTCCAGGCGCAGCGGTTTGGACACGTCGAATACCGCGCCGAGCACGCCGAGTCCGACGGGCGGCCTGCCGATCTTCTGGCGTGTCCCGTCGTCCATGCCCTCGTCGATGAACTGGGTCACCTGCTGGTCGTGCCCGCGGACCGCGAGCGCGCCGTATCGCGCGTCGACCAGACTCGTCGCGGTGCGGACGATGGCGCGCAGCGTGTCGTCCAGATCGAGGCCGGAGGTGACGGTGAGCATCGCTTCGACGAGGCCGTCCATCCGGTCACGGGAATCGATGATCAGCTCGACGCGTTCCTTGACCTCGCTGAGCAATTCGCGCAATCGCAGCTGGGACAGCGTGTCGCGCACCGAGTACAGGTCGCCTGCGCTGTCGTCGGTCATCTGGATCCCCCTCGCGGAAACGCAATTTGCTGCGCTCGGTTCAGTCTAATTCCCGGATCAGGGACTTTCGGCCCTGTACGCGACGGCGTCGTCGCGGTGGGATGAGCGGACCGGAGGATTAGATAGCAGAGGTGTCCTATGAATTCGTCGCAGCCGTTGTACCTGTCGGAGCAGTGGACCACCGCGGCGGACCCGGACCTCGCGGTCACCACCCGCGGTGCGGTTCCCCCCGCCGATGTCACGAGAGCGGTACGCGCCATCGGCCGCGTACTGCGCCGTCATCACCTCGACGTACCAGCCAGGGTGCGAGTGACCGCACCCGATGATCTCGATCAGCCGACCGTCGTGCAGGCCAACATCCGGATGCACGATACCCCGACCCGCGTCCAAGTGACAGGTCCGCGCGGATTCGCGGTCACCTTCGCCGTCGAGCGCCTGGACCGCCAGATCAGCCGCCTGGTCTCGCACGAATCGCGGTCGTGGCCGGACCCGGCCCGCCCGCCGCTGGCCAGGGTGACCGAACGTCGCCCGATCGTGCGCCGCAAGGAATGCGCGCTGCTCACCGGCACCCCGACCGAGGCCGCCTCGGTGATGGACGCGATGGACTACGACTCGTATCTGTTCACCGACTCCCAGACCGGCGAGGACGCCGTCGTGCACTGGAACGGTTCGGAGGGCATCGCGCTGGCGCGGCAGCGGGCGACGATCACCCCGGCTCCGCCCGCCGACCAGCCCCTCACCACGCATTCGCTGCCGGTGATGGTGCGTCCCGATCCGACGCCGACCCTCACCGAGGACGAGGCGTCGACCTGGCTGTGCCGGTCGGGCCTGGCGTTCCTGTTCTTCACCGACGAGCGGACCGGCCGCGGCAAACTGCTGTACCGCCGCTACGACGGCGACCTGACGGTGGTGGCGCCCGCCTGATCGGCGGACGCCTCAGGATTCGCGCAGCCGGGACGCCAGTACGGCGGCCTGGGTGCGCCGTTCCATGCCGAGTTTGGCGAGCAGCCGCGAGACGTAGTTCTTCACCGTCTTCTCCGCCAGGAACATGCGCGCGGCGATCTGCCGGTTGGTCAGGCCCTCGCCGAGCAGGGCGAGCAGTCGGCGTTCCTGTTCGGTGAGCCCCGCCAGCGGGCCGTCGTTCTCGGTACTGCTGCGCAACCGCGCCCGCAGCGCGGCCGCCGCACGGGTATCGAGCAGCGAGCGGCCCGAACCGACCACTTTGATGGCCTCGGCCAACTCCATACCTTTGATGTTCTTCACCACATAACCGCTGGCCCCGGCCAGAATCGCGTCGAGCATCGCGTGTTCGTCGGTGTAGGAGGTGAGGATCAGGCAGTGCAATCCCTCTATGCCCGCGAGCAGGTCCCGGCACAGTTCGATCCCGTTGCCGTCGGGCAGGCGCACATCGAGAACCGCGACGTCGGGGCGCACGCGGGGGATTCCGGTCATGGCCTGGGCGACATCGCCCGCCTCGCCGATCACACTGAGTTCGGGATCGCTGTTCAGCAGGTCGATCAGCCCACGCCGCACTATCTCGTGGTCATCGACCAGGAACACCTTGATCACGCTCGCCTCCCAGCGTTCTCGGACGTCGGCTCACCCCGGGCGGACGACCTCGCCGGGCCTGCTGCCGATATCCCCCTGGGATAACCGTAGCCCTCGTCCCCGATTGGATACGGCGGAATCGGCAGGGCGGTGGGAATGTCGGCGTCGCAGTCTGTTTCGGGCCGTCGACGGCCATCGGTCGACCCGGTCGAAGTGGTCATCGTATCGAAGCTGTTGGCGTAGTAGGTAATTGGATCATCACACCGCGCGCTCGCCCGTTTCATCCGGGCCGGTCGGTACGTCCGACGGCCGGTGTGCGTCCGGTCGGGTGCCGACCGCGTCCGCCCGGCCTTTCGCCCGAGCGGGCGAGTGGTCATGGCAATGCTCACATTCGATGTGCGGAGGCTATAACTCGAGCGAACGGCGGCCGACGGTCGAGGAGCGGGAAGGATACTGTGGATGCGGGCACGACTCGCGACGCCTCGGCGCGGAATCGGACTCCGCGTGGCCGGTACGGCGCTGGTCGGGGGAGCGGAGGCCACGGTCGACGAAACTTGTCGGTGGTCGGGGCTAGCATCACGGCGGGGTGGGGTCCGGGTGCCGCCGGGTGGGTCGGTGACCCGCCCGGACACCGTGATTTATACGAACGCCGACACGATCGAGAAGGGACTCACCTGGTGGCGGAACGCCTCACTGTGCGCGGAGCTCGGGAGCACAACCTCAAGGGGGTCGACCTGGATCTGCCCCGCGACAGTCTCATCGTGTTCACCGGTCTGTCCGGCTCCGGCAAATCCAGCCTCGCCTTCGACACCATCTTCGCCGAGGGCCAGCGCCGGTATGTGGAATCGCTGTCGGCCTACGCCAGGCAATTCCTCGGGCAGATGGACAAGCCGGACGTCGACTTCATCGAGGGTCTCTCGCCCGCGGTGTCCATCGACCAGAAATCGACCAATCGCAATCCTCGCTCCACGGTCGGCACCATCACCGAGGTCTACGACTATCTACGTCTGCTCTACGCGCGCGCGGGCACCCCGCACTGCCCGGTCTGCCACGAGCTGATCGAGAAGCAGACGCCGCAGCAGATCGTCGACCAGGTGCTCGCCATGGAGGAGGGCATCAAATTCCAGGTGCTCGCGCCGGTCGTGCGCACCCGCAAGGGCGAATTCGTCGACCTGTTCGACCAGTTGAACACGCAGGGCTATTCGCGCGTGCGGGTCGACGGCGTCGTCTATCCCCTCACCGATCCGCCGAAGCTGAAGAAACAGGAGAAGCACGACGTCGAGGTGGTCGTCGACCGGCTCGCCGTCAAACCGAACTCCAAGCAGCGGCTCACCGACTCGATCGAGACGGCGCTGCGCCTGGCCGACGGCATCGTCGTGCTGGATTTCGTCGACCGCGACGAGCACGCGCACGATCGCGAGCGCCGTTTCTCCGAACGCCTGGCCTGCCCGAACGGCCATCCGCTCGATATCGAGGATCTCGAACCCCGGTCGTTCTCCTTCAACTCGCCCTACGGCGCCTGCCCGGACTGCACCGGCCTCGGCATCCGCAAGGAGGTCGATCCGGATCTGGTGGTGCCGGACACCGAACTGAGCCTGAGCGAGGGCGCCATCGCGCCGTGGTCGCGCGGACAGACCGCCGAATATTTCACCCGCCTGCTCTCCGGTCTGGCCGAGGCCGTCGGATTCTCGATGGACACCCCGTGGGAGGAATTGCCGCTCAAGGCGCGCAAGGCCGTACTCGAGGGCAGTTCGGACCAGGTGCACGTCTCCTACACCAATCGCTACGGACGGAAGCGGTCGTACTACGCCGATTTCGAGGGCGTGATGCCGTTCCTGCAGCGGCGCATGGAGAACACCGAATCCGAGCAGATGAAAGAGCATTACGACGGGTACATGCGTGATGTGCCGTGCCCGGTCTGCGACGGCGCGCGGCTGCGCCCGGAGATTCTCGCCGTCACCATCAATTCGGGCGGCGACCGTAAATCCATCGCCGACGTCAGTGAACTGTCCATCGCGGATTGCGCGGAATTCCTCGGGTCGCTGACCCTGGGGGAGCGCGAGACCGCGATCGCGGGTCAGGTGCTCAAGGAGGTGCAGGCACGGCTGGGCTTCCTGCTCGACGTGGGGTTGCAGTACCTGTCGCTCTCGCGTGCCGCCGCCACCCTGTCCGGCGGCGAGGCGCAGCGGATCCGGCTCGCCACCCAGATCGGCTCCGGCCTCGTAGGTGTCCTGTACGTGCTCGATGAACCGTCCATCGGCCTGCACCAGCGCGACAACCGCCGACTCATCGAAACCCTCACCCGGCTGCGCAATCTCGGCAATACGCTGATCGTCGTCGAACACGACGAGGACACCATCCGGGCCTCGGACTGGGTGGTCGACATCGGTCCGCTCGCGGGCGAGCACGGCGGCCGGGTGGTGCACAGCGGCACCTATCAGGATCTGCTCACCGACCCGAATTCGCTGACCGGCGCGTATCTTTCGGGCCGCGAGCGGATCGAGGTGCCGATGGTGCGGCGTCCGATCGACAAGAAGCGCAGGCTCACCGTCGTCGGCGCGACCGAGCACAATCTGAAGAATATCGACGTGTCGTTCCCGCTCGGCGTCGTCACCTCCGTCACCGGCGTCTCGGGCTCGGGGAAGTCGACACTCGTCAACGACATCCTGGCGACCGTGCTGGCGAACAAACTCAACGGCGCGCGGCAGGTACCGGGTCGGCACACGCGGGTCAACGGGCTGGATCATCTGGACAAACTGGTTCAGGTCGACCAGTCGCCGATCGGGCGCACGCCGCGTTCCAACCCGGCCACCTACACCGGCGTCTTCGCTAAGATCCGCACCCTGTTCGCGGCGACCACCGAGGCGAAGGTGCGTGGCTACCAGCCGGGACGTTTCTCGTTCAACGTCAAGGGCGGTCGCTGCGAGGCGTGTTCGGGCGACGGCACCTTGAAGATCGAGATGAACTTCCTGCCGGATGTCTACGTGCCGTGCGAGGTGTGCCAGGGCGCCAGGTACAACCGGGAAACCCTCGAAGTGCACTACAAGGGCAAGACCATCGCCGAGGTGCTGGACATGCCGATCGACGAGGCCGCCGATTTCTTCGAGCCGGTCACCTCGATCCACCGCTACCTCAAGACGCTGGTCGACGTCGGCCTCGGTTACGTGCGTCTCGGGCAGAGCGCGCCCACGCTGTCCGGCGGTGAGGCGCAGCGCGTCAAACTGGCCGCCGAGCTCCAGAAACGTTCCACCGGGCGCACCGTCTACATTCTCGACGAGCCGACGACGGGTCTGCATTTCGAGGACATCCGCAAACTGCTCCTGGTGATCAACGGCTTGGTCGACAAGGGCAATACGGTGATCGTCATCGAGCACAATCTCGATGTCATCAAGACCTCGGACTGGGTGATCGATATGGGCCCCGAAGGTGGTTCCGGCGGCGGCACCCTGGTCGCGGAGGGATCGCCGGAGGATGTGGCCGCCGTCGCCGACAGCTACACCGGCCAGTTCCTGAAGGACGTCCTGGCGGCCCCGCCCGCGTCGAAGAAAGCGCCCGCCAAGAAAGTGGCGAAGAAGGCGTCCGCGGCCAAGACCGCGACCCCCGGAACCTCCGCGACCGCCAAGGCCGCGGGCACCAAGGTGGCGGCGGCCAAGAAGGCGGCTGCCGAGCCCGCGGCCGCCAAACGTCTGGCTCGCAAGGCGGCCGCGCTGCGCTGAGTCTTTTCACCCGACCCGGTGGGTGCCACGCGCGAGCGGCCCCACCGGGTTTCGTGCTGTTCAGAGGGGTGCGCTCGGTCACAGTCCGAAACCGGCGAAAAAGTGAAACATCCGTGTGTAAGATTCGGCTCACCTGTTCGGATGTGACCGAACAGTACAGATACGTGAGCCGGATCGGGCGCGTTCGCGGCACCTGCCGACGGGCCGAATCCGGTGTGAAGAAAGGAATTGCATGGAAGGCGTCGATATCGCCGCGTTGGTCGCCCTGATCCTCGGATTTCTCGCCACGGGCTCGTCCATCAACTACACACCGGGCGCCTGAGCGACCGACGAAAGGAATCAGATCATGGACACCGGAAGCGCGGGCTTCAGCGCCCTTTTCGCCGCTCTCGCCAATGCGATCGCCACGGGCTCATCCATCTCGGTGACACCCGGGACGTGAGTGCATGACAGGGTCGGCGCGCGGCCGACCCTGTCACCACGCCCCGGCCCGGGCGGACGATCTCGCCCGCGAATGCCGGAATCCTGTCGGAAATCGGCGTGAGTGTCCGGTGCGGCCGGTCGCCCTAAGCAACCGAATGAATCACCTCCGCCAACCTTTTCGGTTCCGACCACATCGGCCAGTGCCCGGTCGGCAGATCCATCAAATCCGCCGCGACACGCGGCAATTCGCTGAAAATCGGGGCTTCCCCACTGGTGCTCAACTGCCGCACCAATTCCGCCGCGATACTCGTGCACACGACCGTCGTCGGCACGGCGAGGCGCGCGATCGAATCACTCATCCGCAACGGTGATCCCGCGATTCTCGCGGGCTGCGAGACGGCCCTCTCCCTGAACCGCGCCAGCGCGATATCGTCCAGGCCGGTCAGGCTGTTGCCCTCGGCCTCCAATTCCGCCCACGACGGCAATTCGAATTCCCGCGCCGACCCCAGATCGTCGCGCAGCACGAAACCGTTCGGAATCGGCGCGCTGTCCACATAGATCGCGTGGCCGATCCGCTCCGGCACGAGATCCGTCGCCAGGTACACCGGCACCGCGCCACCCGAATGTGCCACCAGCACAGCCTTTTCGGCCGGATCGATAGCCTCGACGATCGCCCGCGCCTGCTGCTCCAATGTCGCGTCGAATCGGGATTCGTCCTCGGGATCGAGCCCCGGCAACGTCAGCGCGCACACATCGTGCCCCCGCCCCCGCAGCTCCTCGGCGACCTCGTCCCACGCCCACGCACCGAGCCAGAATCCGGGGACGAGCAGAATTCGAGTACCCATACAGTCAGCATGCCGCATCCGGCCGACATGCCGCCCGGCCGTTTCGGGATCGGTGCGCTCACGTCCGCGGACCGCCCCGCCGCCCGGAGCGGAGTACCGCCGCCCGAGCGGTCATCACTCGCGGTCGAACATCCCGACCAGCGCACTCGCGATATCCGCCACCTCGGCCAATTCGCTTTTCGCCACGGCGATCATGAGGTCGTAGGCACGGTCCTCGTTCAGGTGGTCGACGTCGATTCCGTTGCGCGCCAAGAAGACGACCGCCGCGACGATCGCCAGCCGCTTGTTCCCGTCGATCAGCGGATGATTACTCGCGATCGAGTGCAG
Source organism: Nocardia noduli (assembly GCF_019038455.1). Taxonomy (NCBI): domain Bacteria; kingdom Bacillati; phylum Actinomycetota; class Actinomycetes; order Mycobacteriales; family Nocardiaceae; genus Nocardia; species Nocardia noduli. The sequence goes on along the minus strand of NZ_JAFMPL010000022.1, from coordinate 63,943 downwards.
CAACGCCGCCGCTTTCTCCCACAGCGTGGGGTAGGCGTCGGCGCCGAAGACCGTGGCCTGCGATCTCGCCGCGGCCGATGCGAGCAGACCGGGGTCGCGTAGTGCGTAATCGCCCGCCGCGTCGGAGGCGACCGCGCGGAGGTCGGCCATCGTCAGGTAGTAGATCGGCGGCTCGGTCATTCGGCGAGTCGATCGAGCAGACTCCGGTGCTTGTCGGCGAAACCTTTCGACAGCGCGCGGACCTGACTGTCCGCGGCTTCGGCCATCGGCTCCGGTACGACTGCGGCCACCCGGCGTCCGTGCCTGGTCAGGTGTACGACCGTGCCGGCCTCGGCGGCCGCGATGACCTCGGCGAAGCGCTCTCTGGCCTCGCTGACGGGTAGATCCCAGCTCTCGGGTGTCGATGCGGCAGTCACGTCCCGAATTGTACTTACGGAACGCAGTTCTGTACGAAAGCTGTCGGGGAACGGGCGAACGGGTCAGTAGACCGGGCCGGTGTACTTCTCGCCCGGACCCTTGCCCGGTTCGTCCGGGTGCGCCGAGGTGTCGCGGAAAGCGCGCTGCAAGGATTGCAGTCCGTCGCGGATCGGGCCGGCGTGCGGACCGAGGTATTCGACCGAGGCGGTGACCAGGCCCGCGAGCGCGGTGATGACGCGTCGGGCCTCGTCGAGATCGCGGCGGGGGCTGGTGTCCGGATCCTCGTCGGCCAGTCCGAGCTTCTCGGCCGCCGAGCTCATCAGCATCACGGCCGCCCGGCTGATGACCTCCACCGCGGGGATATCGGCGAGATCGCGAACGGTGTCCGGCTGTTCAGTCATGGGGAGAAGGCTAGGCGAGCGCCCTCCGGTGTGTTGGCGCGCCGATCGCCGTCGTCGCAGGTGGTGGCCCCGGTCGGAGAGTGCCCACCAGGCACGATTCGGCGATAGCGTTCGGCAATGTTAGACTTCTCGCCGACGACCGCCTCGGGCTTGCCTCGGGGCTGATAAGTGGAGCCCGACTCCCACCGTTGCCGACGAGTAATCGTACAGGTCACACGGTCCGGTCGCCCGCCTCGCGAGAGGTCGGGTTCTTCGTGCGGAGAGCATTTTCGCGCACGGAGGTCGACGTGAGCGTTATTCGTGCGTCGATGATCGGTCGACTCGGGCCTCGTGGTGGAAATATCACCGCGGGGCTTTTGTGTTGAACAAGGGGTTGCAGTTATTGCACGCGGTCGTCCGACGACACCGTTTGACCTAGGAGGCCCCATCAGCACTGAGACCCGCATCAACGATCGCATCCGTGTTCCCGAAGTCCGACTCATCGGGCCTGGCGGCGAACAGGTTGGGATCGTGCGTGTTGAAGATGCATTACGCGTCGCCCTCGAAGCCGACCTCGACCTCGTCGAGGTGGCCCCGGATGCCCGTCCACCGGTCTGCAAGATCATGGACTACGGCAAGTTCAAGTACGAGACAGCGCAGAAGGCGCGTGAGTCTCGGAAGAACCAAGTGCAGACCGTGATCAAGGAGCAGAAGCTCCGCCCCAAGATCGATGACCACGACTACGAGACCAAGAAGCGCAACGTCGTTCGCTTCCTCGATGCCGGGTCCAAGGTCAAGGTGACGATCATGTTCCGCGGTCGCGAGCAGTCGCGTCCCGAACTGGGTTTCCGGTTGTTGCAGCGCCTCGCCTCCGACGTCGCCGAACTGGGTTTCGTCGAGACCTCTGCCAAGCAGGACGGTCGCAATATGACCATGGTCCTCGCGCCCCACAAGGGTGCGAAGACGCGGGTGAAGGCCCAGCAGGAGTCGACGGCTCCGCGACCGCAGCCGACTGCGCCCGCGCAGCCCGCCGCACCCGCACCTGCTGCCGTCGCACCCGCCGCGGAACAGGCCCCGCCGGCCGCGCCGCAGTAATACCGACAGAACCGGTGGTCCGCGAGGACCACCGGCACGAGACAGATAGAGGAATCCATGCCGAAGATGAAGAGCCACAGCGGCGCCTCGAAGCGATTCAAGGTGTCGGGTAAAGGCAAGCTGCTGCGTCAGCAGGCGAACCGTCGCCACCTGCTCGAGCACAAGTCGACTCGCCGGACTCGTCGTCTGGACGGCACGGAGGTCGTCGCGGCTGCCGACGTCCGTCGCGTGAAGAAGCTGCTGGGTCTCTGACACCCGCTTCGCAGCACACCGCGACCGGATATCTTCCGGCGCCGTACCGACCACATTTCGGGCGCGACGACCGCGCCCCCTACTTCGAACAGGACTGACCAGTGGCACGCGTCAAAAGGGCCGTCAACGCTCAGAAGAAGCGCCGTTCCATCCTCGAGGCCTCCAAGGGCTACCGGGGCCAGCGCTCACGGCTTTACCGCAAGGCCAAGGAACAGCAGCTGCACTCGCTCGCCTACGCCTACCGGGACCGCCGGGCGCGCAAGGGTGACTTCCGCAAGCTGTGGATCGCCCGCATCAACGCCGCGGCGCGCCTCAACGACATCACCTACAACCGCTTCATCCAGGGCCTGAAGGCCGCGGGTGTCGAGGTGGACCGCAAGATTCTCGCCGAGCTCGCCGTCTCCGACGCCGAGGCGTTCGCGGGCCTGGTCGCGGTCGCCAAGGCCGCGCTGCCCGCCGACGTCAACGCGCCTGCTGCGTGAATCGACACGGCGATATCGCTGTGTGCCGAGGCATGACGACGTCATGAGCTCGACATCTTCTCCGGAACGACCCGCGGACGCGCTTTCCGAGCGCAACCCGCGGGTCGTTTCGGCTGTGAAGCTCCATCGCGCGGCGCAGCGCCGCAAAACCGGGCAGTTCCTCGCCGAGGGGGCGAATTCGGTCGCCGCCGCCCTCGACACCGGGCGGGTGCGCGAACTGTTCTACTCCGCCGCCGCCGCGCACCGGGAACACGAACTGGTCGCCGGTGCCGCCGCCTCGGGGGTTCGCGTCACCCTGGTGGGTGATCGCGCGGCGCAGCATCTCGGCGAGACCGTCACCGCGCCGGGACTGGTCGCGGTGTGCGATCTGGTCGACGTGCCGCTGTCGGACGTGCTCGCCTCCGGCCCGCGCATCCTCGCCGTTCCCGTCGAGATCGCCGAACCGGGCAACGCGGGCACGCTGATCCGGGTCGCCGACGCGGTCGGCGTCGATGGCGTCGTGCTGGCGGGGGAGACCGTCGATCCGCACAACGGCAAATGCGTGCGCGCGAGCGCGGGCAGCCTTTTCCACGTGCCGGTGGCACGCGGACGCGATATCGCCGAAACCCTCGATTCGATTGCCGCGTCGGGCATCTCGCTCCTCGCGACGGCCGCCGACGGTGAGGTCGATCTGGAAGAGGCCGACGAATTGCTCGCGGGCCCGGTCGCCTGGCTGTTCGGCAACGAGGCGCACGGCCTCGATCCCGCCGCCGCCGCTCGCGCCGATCACCGCATCCGCATCCCCATCCACGGGCGCGCGGAAAGTCTCAATCTCGCCGCCGCTGCCGCGATCTGCCTGTACGCGAGTTCGCGCGTGCGGCACGCGAAATAGTCGGGCCGGTGGGATTCTCGGGTGTACTGCCCTATTTCGGTGCGCCCGACCCCTCGGCCGCTGATCGCCGTGCCATGTCCCACTGCATACCGCCCGCTCGCGCGGCCTCCCGTTGCCTCCGTGCTGCCACCGGCTGAACCGTTTTCGGTTCGGTGGCGAAGGCATGCGTTCAATCCGGCCGGTCGACGAGATCGTCGAGTAGTTCGGTCGCCCAGTCGACGGCGATCGCGTCGGGGCCCGCGACCCGCATGGCTGTCATCACCGTGAGCAGCATTCCGGTGGAAAGGAAGCGGCGCGTATCCGCGGTCGGGGCGCCGCTGAGCTCCTTGATCAGGGCGAAGATCTGCCCGAAGCGCTCGCGGACCGGACCGCCGATGGCGGGGTCGGCGCTGGCGGCGAAGCCGTGCAGCATGACCAGCGGCAGTTCACGTTCGGCCAGGAAGACGTCGTAGGCGGCGCCGAGTTCGCGTAACGCCTCTTCGGGTGTGGCGTCGGGCGGGATCGCATTTCCGGCTTCGTGGAACACCTCCTCGATCCGGTCGCACGCGCTGCGGACGGCGGCCAGGAACAGTTGCTGTTTGGTGCCGAACAGCCGGATGACATACGGCTGGGACACGCCTGCGCGCCGGGCGATGTCGTCGGTTTTCGTCGCGGCGTAGCCGGATTCCGAGAAGGCGCTCACCGCCGCGGTCAGTACCTCGGCGCTGCGTTCGGTCGCGGTCATTCTGGGCTTGGTCGAACCGGTCATCGTGCTCCTTCCACTCGGCATTGACATGTTATCAGTGAATGCATACTCTTCAATTGGTTATCAGTGAATAACAACTTGTAGGAGTGGGCATGACCGAAACCGTCGAAGAGGTCGCCGCGCCCGCGGTCGCCCGCACATGGCCGCTCGCCGCGGTACTGGTCGCCGTCGGCATTCCGATGTTCATGGTCACGCTGGACAATCTGGTGGTCACGAACGCGCTGCCGATCATTCGCACCGAACTCGGGGCCTCGCTGAGCGACCTGCAATGGTTCGTCAACGCCTACACGCTGTCGTTCGCGTCGTTGCTGCTCACCGCGTCGGCAGTCGGTGATCGGCTCGGTCACCGACGTGTGTTCCTCGCCGGTATCGCGCTGTTCACGATCGCCTCGGCGGCGTGCGCGCTGGCCGCGGATCCGTGGATGCTGATCGCGGCGCGGGCGGTGCAGGGGCTCGGCGCGGCGGGTGTGATGCCGCTGTCGCTCACCCTGTTGTCGGCGGCGGTGCCCGAACGGATGCGCAGCGCGGCGATCGGCATCTGGGGCGGTATCGCCGGTCTCGGCGTCGCGGTCGGGCCGCTGGTCGGCGGTGCCGTGGTGGAAGGCCTGAACTGGCAGTGGATCTTCTGGGTGAACGTGCCGATCGGACTGCTCGCGCTGATCTTCGCGGCACGGGTACTCGGTGAATCCTTCGGCGACGCGCGGCGACTCGACCCGCTGGGGTTGGTGCTCGCCTCGGGTGGCGTGCTCGCGCTGGTGTGGGGCGTGATCCACGGCGCGGAGGGCGGCTGGACCTCGGCGGGCGTGCTCGGCGCCTTCGTCGGCGGCACGGCACTGCTGGCGGCCCTGATCTACTGGGAACTGCGCACCCCGAACCCCATGCTGCCGCTGCGCCTGTTCCGTTCACGCGCCTTCCGGGTCGGCAATGTCACCGGGTTCACGTTCTCGGTGGGCGTCTTCGGCTCGATCTTCCTGCTCGCGCAGTATTTCCAGGTGGTGCAGGGCTACAACCCGCTCGAATCCGGGATCCGCACGATGCCGTGGACGCTCGCGCCGATGGTGGTCGCGCCCATCGCGGGTCTGATCGTCGACCGCGTCGGCGCGCGCACCCTGCTCGCCACCGGACAGTTGCTGCTGACCGCCGCGCTGGCCTGGATCGCCCTCGTCACCACCGTCGATCTCGACTACGTGAACCTGGTGCCCCCGTTCCTGCTCGCCGGCATCGGGATGGGTCTCACCTTCGCGCCGACTTCGACCGTCATCATGGCCAGCGCGGTGCCGCAGGATCGCGCGATGGCCTCGGGGACCAACAGCACGATCCGCGAGGTCGGCGTGGCGATGGGCGTCGCGGTCCTCGCCTCGGTCTTCGCCTCGCGCGGTTCCTATACCTCCCCGCAGGACTACGTCGACGGTCTCGTGCCCGCGGTCTGGGTCGGCGCGGGCATCGTCGGTGTCGGCACGGTGGTCTCGCTGATGCTGCCGCGCCGTATCGAGGCATCGCTCTGACAGGTCTTCGACCGGCGCGGTGTGTCGGCGCTTCCGCTACGCCGCGCCCGGTCGGCCGGACCGGGTGAACCCGGTCCGAACATGCCGTCGCCTGGGCGGATAGCCGAATATCACGGCGCCGACATGCGTGGTCGACGAGTGGGGCCGCGGACAGCGGGTAATCCATGTGAATCCGAAATGCCCCATCCAATAGGATTCCACCAGCAGCAATGTGGGTGGGCAATCAGCCGAGCCCCTGTGAACCGACCCCAACGGGAGAGACGAACCATCGTGGCCGACGACACGAAAGACGCCGCCGTGCAGGATCCGGCGCTGACCGAGGAGTCGCTGGCCGCTGCCGCGGCGGCGGCCGAGAAGGCGTTCGCTGCCGCCGCCGATCTGGACGCGCTGGCGGTGGCCAAGACCGAGCATCTCGGCGGCAAGGCCGCGATCGCGCTGGCCCAGCGCGCGCTGGGCGGTCTGCCCAAATCGGAGAAGGCCGACGCGGGCAAGCGGGTGAACGTCGCCCGTGCGCGCGTCTCCGAGGCGTTCGAGGCGCGGCGCGCGGCCCTGCTGGCCGAACGCGACGCGGCGGTGCTCGTCGCCGAGGCGATCGACGTGACCCTGCCCGCGCGGCGACTGCCAGTGGGCGCGCGTCATCCGATCACCGTCATCTCCGAGCAGGTCGCCGACGTCTTCGTCGCGATGGGCTGGGAGGTCGCCGAGGGGCCCGAGGTCGAGACCGAGCATTTCAACTTCGACGCGCTCAATTTCCTCCCCGATCACCCGGCCCGCACCATGCAGGACACCTTCCACATCGCCCCCGAGGGGTCGCGCCAGGTGCTGCGCACCCACACCTCCCCGGTGCAGGTCCGCTCCATGCTGTCGCGCGAACTGCCCATCTACGTGGTGTGTCCCGGCCGGACCTTCCGCACCGACGAACTCGACGCCACCCACACCCCGGTCTTCTCCCAGGTCGAGGGGCTGGCCGTGGACAAGGGCCTGACCATGGCGCATCTGCGCGGAACGCTCGACGCGTTCGCGCGCGCGCTGTTCGGGCCGGAAACGCGTACTCGTATGCGCCCCAACTACTTCCCGTTCACCGAGCCTTCCGCCGAGGTCGACGTGTGGTTCTCGGACAAGAAGGGCGGCGCGGGCTGGGTCGAATGGGGTGGCTGCGGCATGGTGAACCCGAAGGTGCTGATCGCCAGCGGGATCGATCCCGAGGTGTACAGCGGGTTCGCGTTCGGCATGGGCCTGGAGCGGACGTTGCAGTTCCGCAACGGCATCCCGGACATGCGCGACATCGTCGAGGGCGACGTGCGTTTCACGCAGCCCTTCGGTATCCGGTCCTGACCCTCCTTCGATCGAGAGAGCGAAACGTCAAGTGCGAGTAGCGCAGTCCTGGCTGACCGAAATCATCCAGCGCACCACCCCCGAGTGGTCGGTGACGCCGGAGGAACTGGATGCCGGATTCGTCCGAGTCGGCCTCGAGGTCGAGGAGGTCGACGAACTCCGGCGGGTGACAGGCGATATCGACAAACCCCTTGTCGTCGGCCGGGTCGCCGAGATCACCGAACTGACCGAGTTCAAGAAGCCGATCCGCTTCTGCAAGGTCGACGTCGGCAATCCCGAACCGCAGGAGATCGTCTGCGGCGCGAGTAATTTCGCCGTGGGCGATCTGGTCGTGGTGGTGCTGCCGGGCGGGGTGCTGCCCGACGGTTTCGCGATCTCCTCGCGCAAGACCTACGGTCACGTCTCCAACGGCATGATCTGCTCGGTCGCCGAACTCGGCATCGGTAAGGATCACAGCGGCATCCTGGTGCTCGAGCCGGGAACCGCGGAACCGGGCACCGACGCCAACGAACTGCTCGGCCTCGGTGACACCGTCATCGAACTGAACATCACCCCCGACCGCGGCTACTGCTTCTCCGCGCGCGGCCTGGCCAGGGAACTGGCCTGCGGTTTCGACCTGGAATACGCCGATCTCGCGGTGCGAACCCTGCCCGACGACGAGAAGGACGCCTGGGCGGTGCGGCTGGAGCCGTCGTCGCAGTGCACCCGTTTCGCGGCGCGTCGGGTCATCGGCATCGACCAGTCGGCGGTCAGTCCGTGGTGGTTGCAGCGTCGACTGCTGCTGGCCGGAGTGCGCCCGATCTCGCCCGCGGTCGACGTCACCAACTACGTGATGCTCGAACTCGGTCAGCCGCTGCACGCCTTCGACGCCGCGAAGGTCAACGGCGCGCTGGTGGTGCGGACGGCCAACCGGGGTGAGACGCTGCGCACCCTGGACGAGGTGGAACGCACCCTCGACGCCGAGGACGTGGTCATCGCCGACGATTCCGGCGTCATCTCGCTGGCAGGTGTGATGGGCGGGGCGACCACCGAGGTCGGCCACGACACCGTCGACGTGCTGCTCGAGGCCGCCACCTGGAACCCGCTGCTGATCTACCGGACCTCGCGCAGGCACAAACTGGTGTCCGAGGCGGGGAAGCGGTACGAGCGCGTCGTCGATCCGGAGATCAATATCGCCGCGCTCGATCGCGCGGCCTCCCTGCTCGCAGATATCACCGGCGGCACCATCGCGGCCGAACTGACCGATGTCCGGGTTCCGGTGGCGGCGCCCGCGCCGATCCGCATCGATATCGACCTGGCCGATCGGGTCGCCGGTATCACCTACCCGACCGGCACCTCGGCGCGTCGTCTGGCCCAGATCGGTTGCACCGTCGAGGTTTCCGTCGACGAGCAGACCGGACACGGTCAGCTCGTCGTGACCCCGCCGAGTTGGCGGCCGGATCTGACCCAGCCCGCCGACCTGGTGGAGGAGGTGCTGCGGCTGGAGGGCCTCGAGCAGATCCCGTCCGTGCTGCCCAGTGCCCCGGCCGGTCGCGGGCTGACCGCGACCCAGCGTCGCCGTCGTGCGGTCAGCCGCGCGCTCGCCTTCGCGGGCGGCATCGAAGTGCCCGCGCCGCCGTTCCTCGCCGCCGGTGTCTTCGATGTCTGGGGCCTCGATGCCGACGATCCGCGCCGGGCGACCACCCGGGTGCTGAACCCGCTCGACGTCGAGCGCGCCGAACTGGTCACCACCCTGCTGCCCGGACTGCTGGAGGTGGCGGCCCGCAATATCTCGCGCGGCGCGCGCGACCTCACCCTCTACGGCATCGCGCAGGTCGTGCTCCCCGGCGCGGACACCAGGGCCGTGGCGGCGCTGCCGGTCGACCGCAGGCCGACCGACGAGCAGATCGCCGAACTCATCGACTCGCTGCCCGCCCAGCCGGTACACGTCGCCGCGGTGCTGACCGGGCGTCGCGAGCCGCGCGGTCCGTGGGGGCCGGGACGTCAGGCCGAGGCCGCCGACGCGTTCGCCCTCGCGGATACGGTCGCCGACGCGGCCGGAGTGACATTCGAGCGACGTGCGGCGAATTACCTGCCGTGGCATCCCGGTCGCTGCGCGGAACTGCTGGTCGACGGCGTTGTCGTCGGTTACGCCGGTGAACTGCATCCGGCGGTGCTCGAGCGCGCCGGTCTGCCCCCGCGCACCTGCGCGCTCGAACTCGACCTGGACGCGCTGCCGCTGGTCGAGGCGCGTCCCGTGCCCGTGGTATCCCCGTTCCCCGCGGTCTTGCAGGACGTGTCGGTGAGCGTGGAGAAAACCGTCGCCGCCGCGTCGGTCGAATCCGCGCTGCGCGGTGGTGGCGGCGAATTGCTCGAGGACATCGCCCTGTTCGACGTCTACGAGGGCGCGCAGGCCGGTGAGGGCCGCAAATCCCTCACCTACGCCCTGCGCTTCCGCGCGCAGGACCGGACCCTGACCGAAGACGAGGCGAGTGCGGCGCGCGACGCCGCGGTCGCCGCTGCCGCGGAATCCGTCGGAGCCGTACTGCGCGGCTGATGCCGTCACGGAGACCCCATCCGCGCGGTGGGGTCTCCGCGGCGCGGGGTGAGCGAGAGTTCGCGAATCGCGTGCTCGACGGGCGGAGACCGTATTCGCTGATCACCCGCCGACGCGGCGGAGCCGGTGCGGCCGCTATGTGCGCCGGTGTGGTCAGCGGGGAATTTCGCGAGCCGTGTGGACGGTTTTCCGATAGCAGGGACGGCGACGTGACCGGCGTGGCCGTGGCGACGACAGCGGAGGTTCGGATGAGCGTGCGGGCACTGTGGAACGACGTGGTACTGGCCGAGAGCGCCGACACGGTCGTGGTGGAGGGCAATCACTATTTCCCGGCGGAGTCGATCAACAGGGAGTACTTCACCGCGAGCGACACCCACTCGGTATGTCCGTGGAAGGGCACGGCCTCTTACTACACGGTGACGGTCGACGGTCGGCAGAATCCCGATGCCGCCTGGTTCTACCCGGAACCGAAGAGCGCCGCGGAGCAGGTCCGCGACCGGGTCGCGTTCTGGCGCGGGGTCGACGTCATCGAGAACTGACCGGATTTCCGGTCCGGCGAACTGTCGCCGACGGCGCGGGCCGAGTATGAAGAGGACATGCGACATCCGGCCGCCCCGATTCTCAACGCGCTGACGTTCATGCCCGAGCGACAGGTCTCGCGCACACCCGCCGTCCTCGGTATGTCGTATACCGATCTGTCGTTGCGAACCGACGACGGCGAGTCCCTGCACGGATGGTGGATGCCCGCACCGCGCTCCCGGGGGCACATCCTTTTCGCCCACGGCAACGGCGGCACCATCGGCGATCGCGTGCCGATCTTCGCGCTGCTCACCGAAATGGGCCTGGACGTCCTGGCATTCGACTATCGCGGATACGGGCGCAGCACCGGCCACCCGACCGAACACGGCACCTATCTCGACGTACGCGCCGCGCGCCGGAGTCTGCTCGGGCAACGGGGCGTCGACCCGGAACGGGTGCTGTATCTGGGCAAGTCGCTGGGCGGCGGCGTCATGCTCGAACTGTGCACCGAGCATCCGCCCGCCGGTTTGATCCTGATGTCCACCTTCACCGGCATCCGGGACGCGGCCCGGTCGATCTACCCGTACCTGCCGAGCCCGTTCGTTCCCGACGCCTACCCGAGCCTGCGGCGGATCCGCACGCTGCGCGCACCGGTGCTGATCATGCACGGCGATCGCGACGAACTGCTCCCGCTGCGTCACGCCGAACGGCTGTACGCCGCCGCGCCCGAGCCGAAGCGGTTGGAGGTGTTCCCCGGCGCGGGCCACAACGACCTGATCGCCGGCGACGGCGGACGATGGATGGGACTCGTGCGTGGCTTCGCCGGGGACGTTCTCGGCACGTGACGGTGTTTGCCGAGGTCATCGGGTCGGGCACGGGTGCTCGTAACCTGGCCACATGAGTGATTACAGCGATATCGCCGCGAGACTGGCGGCGTTGTCGGACGCGGAACTGGTGGCTGTCCTGCGACCCGTGGTGGCCGGACGGCCCGGTCTCTGGGCGCTGCGAAACGCGCTGGAGGAGTCCTCGGGCGTCCATCATGCGGAACTGATCGATGATGTGAGTCCCACCACCGGTCCGTCGACGTCGCATGACGCGCCCGCGCCGGACCCGGGATCGCGGCAGGTAGGGGGCGATATTCCGGTACCGCCGGTACCGGTACCGGCGACCGGTATTCCCGGCAGCACTACGATCGGCGGATATTCGCCCTCGGGGGTGCCATCCTTCGACTCTGTTCGCGATAAGGTCGAGCAGCGCTTCGGCACCGCGCAGGGGATGGGCGAACTCGACCGGCAGACCCCGGCGGGCCGCAGCGCCGAAGAACAATTCGAGGCGCGTGAGAAAGCCGCGCGCGACCGTCTGGACCAGATACGGAAATCGGTGCGCGGCAACGACGTCGATTCGTGACAGCGCGGCCCGGACCGCAGATATGGATGGAACTCGATGAGCGAACCGCGTGAGATCGCCGAACGGCTGCTCGACGCCCAGGTGGAATTCCTGCTCGGCGAGGTGACCGGCGACCGCTTCGCGGAGGTCGTCGGCCGCGATATCGAGTCCGTACTCGGGGTCGCCGACACCCTCGTTTTCCGCGAGATCGTGGACATCGACCAGGCGAAGCAGACGGTGCGCACCATCGTCGACCTGATCGGCGGCAGCCCGGTCATCGCGGATATGGTCGGCGTCTTCGCCGATTCGATCTACGACAATATCGCCGAGAACAACGAGTACACGCTCGGTCAGGTGGTCGACCGGGAGCCGGTCGAGGCGCTGTTGGAGAAGATCTTCGCCATGCACCAGGCCCAGGAACGCATCCTGGACCGGCTGACCGAGAGCCCGCTGGTCGCCACCGTCGCCGCGAAATTCGTGGACAAACTCATCAACGATTTCGTCGCCGCGAATCGGGAGCGCGCCGAGAAGATTCCCGGTGTCTCCTCGCTGATGTCGCTGGGCCAGTCGGCGGCCAATCGGGCCAAGAAGGTCGCCGACAACAGTTTCGTCGGTGATCTCGCGGGCAAGGGCGCCCTGTTCGCCCTCAAACGCACGAACAACGCCATCCGAGAGATGTTGCGTGACGCGCCGGTGCATTCGGCCGCGATGGAATTCTGGGATCTGCACGCCGACGAGCCCGTCAGCGGGTTGCGCGAATACCTGACCCGCAAGGATCTGAACGAACTCGTCCTGCTCTGCTACGAGATCGCCGTCACCACCAGGGAGAAGCCGTATTTCGGCCTGCTTCTCGACGAATGTGTCGAGGTCTTCTTCCAGAAGTACGGCGACTACACCCTCGCGGCCATGCTGCCCGAACTCGGTCTGACCGGGGACGATATCGCCACCGAGATCCTGCGCTACGGTCCCGCCGTCATCGAGGGCGCCAAGCGCAACGGCGTCCTGGCCGGGCTGATCAGGGAACGTCTCGCGCCGTTCTACACCTCGGAGGCGGTACTCGCGATCCTCGCGGGATGAGCCGTTCGCGGCGCTCGCTCAGCGCGGCCGGTGATCGCCGTTGCGGACCTCGGTGACGGTACGGTTGATCATCTCGCGCATGGTCGCGGTGATCCGTTGCCTGTCGGTGGGTTTCACGGTCACCACGCGACTGCCGAAACTGACGTAGCGGCCGTCGTCCTCGAAATCGGTGATCTGGAAATCCTTACGCCCACCGATATGCCGATTGTCGACGCTGCCGAGCGGATACACACCGATATGGGTGGTCGCCGTGGTCCCGCGCGCGAAGAACCGGTCGAATTCCTCACGCACCGTCGGCCGCCACGCGTCGCGGACCACCGGCGGCGGCTTCTCCAATTCCTCGACCGGAACCTGCATCGGTTTCCCCTGTCCGGCACGGCAATCCGGAATCGCCGTGAGCACGGCGGGAGCGAGATCGTCGGCATCGAGCAGCAGCAGGTCGACCTCGGCGCCGCGGTCGTGGTCGATCCCGGGCGCTTGGACGGCGACCGCCGCGTGCTGGAAATGCGTCCCGCCGTGCGCCCTGATCTTGCGACGGTCGGCGCCGCCGCGAAATCCGGCCACCTCCACCCTGGCCTCGGGATTCAGCAGTACTTCCACCGCCCGCACCAGATCGTCGTCCATCTGCGGGACCACGGTCTGCGCGGCGGCCCGGCGCAGACGATCGAAATCCTCCTGGAATCGCTCGGTCGAACGATGTTGGAGTGGGTAGGGCAGCACATCGCGCCCGGTCGACTCCCAGAGCACCCGGAATTCGAGCGCGGTGAAACGCCACCGCCGCAGCGTCGTCATGCGAGATTCCCGCCGTTCTGTCTCACGCGCCGATGACCGGCGGGACGGTTCCCGGGAGGGAATCCAGTCCGGTGACCTGCTCGCCGTTCTCCTGATTGATCAGATAGTCCGGGATACCTTTGCTCGACTCGTCGTCCTTGCCGCCGCCGCGCGAACCGGGTGAACCCATACCGCCCATGCCGTTACGCCCCGTGCTCGACGCCGCGGCCGCGTTCGTCGCGGCACCCGCCGACAGACCGGCCGCGACCGGAGTGCCGGTCACCGAGCGTCCGGGCGACGGCGTGGACGAACCGCTACCGGGGCTGCCCGACGTCGGCGAACCGGATCCCGAACCGCCCCGGGAGCCGGGATTGGTCCCCGTCGGATTCGCCGACGCCGGATTGGTCCCCGTGGGGTTCGCGCCCGCCGGATTGGTGGCGGGAGAATCGGATTTGGCGCTCTGCTGCTGCGATGACGGGTTCGTCGACTGCGAGGAAGTCGGCGAAGCCTGGTCGGAGCCCTGCGGATTCGTGGGGGTTTCCGAGGGCTTCTCACTCTGCGGATTCTCGGAACCGGACGCCGGATTCGTCGTCGGGCTCTTGCTCCGCTGTTGCGTGGGATCGCCACCGCCGGTAGGGATATCGGTGTTGTTCGAGGTCGGGTTGGTCGGTTTGGGGATCACCGGGACGTTGGTGTCGGTCTCCTTGATGACGGGGGCGTACACCGTCCGCAAAACCCGCACCGCTTCGGTGTGCGCGGAATCGATCGCCTCCTGGTTGTCGCGCCATCCGCGCCCGGCGATCCAATGGCGGGTGTTCTCGACATTGGAGCGCAGGTCGGGGGCGTGCGGTACCAGGGCTTTGGTCGGCTCCAGACCGGATTTGAGTTCGGCCACCTTGTTGGCGGTCAACTTCGCGGCATTGGACAGTTGCACCGCCTCGGTGCCGTAATCGCTGACGGCCTTCGCTGCCGCATTCCGCGAAGCGCCACGCCAAATGCCCTCGTCCGTCGCGCGTTTCATCGCGTTGGTGAAATTGTTCAGCGAGGTCTCGGCACGTTTGCCGATCTCGTTCCACGCGGTGGCGAGGTTGTCCACCGCCGCGATGTCGATCCGGTCGACTTTCGCTCGCAGTTCCGCGGTGCCCGGGCGGTCGAAATCATCGGTCCGATGCACCGATTGCGGTCGGTAGGCGCCTTGGAACCCGATGCCGGACGCATCGTCGCGCACACCGTCGCGCTGCTGGTTGTACTTGTTCTGGACCGCGGAGGGATCGACACCGGGTTTACGTTCCTCGCCCGCGATGAAGTCGGTGAGGTTCTCGAGCATGGCGGAGCCGAGGTCGCCGGCGCTCCATTCGAACATTCCGAATCCCATGGGTTATCCCATCGCTTCGGTGTTGGTGTTGAAGTGCGCTGAATTGGTGACATCTTGACCGGTGATACGTTTGATCGACAGTGCCATGATTTCCCCCATATCTTTGACCACCTCGATGTGCTCGAGAATGATCTTGTCGATCGAATTGTCTTCGCCGGTGGCTTGGCCGAGGAACTGTTTGACGAGGTCATTGGCCATATCGAAATCGCCGAAGCCGGAGACGTTCTGTGCGTTTCTGGCGTACACCAGAAGGTCGTCGAGTTCATCCGCGCGCTTGTCGCAGGCGGCCAGGCACTGTCGTGCCGCTTCCTCGCTCTCGAGGTACAACTCGCCTGACCGTGCCTGCTCAGCGAACTGCTGCCAGCGCGATACGTCCTCAGAACTCATTCGATCCCCCCTTGTGCTCAGTTCGGTAGAACCGGTATTACCGAATCACCGACTCGGTTGATCACGCTGCATGGATCCTCGGGATTACCCGATGACGCCTTATTGGTGATCCGAAGTTGCAGGACACCTTGTTGTGCAGGTAGCAGAACGTCGCAGCCGAGTTCTTTGCTGGCACCGGCAACGCGGAATTCCCTGCCGTTACGGCCGGCGATTGTCACATCCCGAAAGTCGACATTGCCGGGCTTCTGCTCGAACTCCGATACAGTACGGCCGGTGGAGAACACGGTGATGTAGTACCTCGCGCCCTTCCAAGTGCAGATTTTCCAGCCTGACTGATCCACACCTGCTATTCCACGCTCTTCTGATGCCGGGTCGACACCGGCGGACTGAAGCGCGTCATCGGGTATCCCCGTGCACGGATCGAACAACTCGACCGGCACGGCACTCACGCTGGTCGGACTCCCACTGGTCGAACTCTCACACGCCATCAACCCGGGCGCGATCACAGCCGCAACCAGCACGAACTTCCATCGATGCGTCATCCCCACCCTCTCGACCCGCGACGACTCGGATTGCCCGACTTTATCAGGGGCGGACGACACCCCGATCCGGGCGAGACCGCCCACTGTGATCGCCTCGGAAATCGCCGTACACCTGGGGTTTGACGAAAGCGTCCCGAATGGGCTGGGTGGACGATCATCCCGATCACCGCTGATCGGCGACTGTTCGCGCACCGAGCTGCCGGTGCCCTCGTCGGAGGTCGCCACGGGTTCGGACTGTGCGCGCTTTCGCCGGATCGAGGACAGCGCTGCGGCGGAACGACGCGGCCGGGCCGAGCGAGCCACTGGATCGGGCATTCCGGTGCACCGACGCGCCCTGTTTGCGCGTCCGTTCGGCAACCGCTCGAAAGTCACATCGAGCAGGCCTGTCTTGTGAGCGGATGGACATTCCGGAACCTACTGATTACCAGCGTGTTTACAAACATTCCAGGTGTCCGTTTTGTCCGCATTTCGCGTTGACGCGCTTCGCTCCACTGTGGCAGCGTTCTCCTCACTTTCCGTCCGATCGGCGGGGGAGGGCGGTGCGCTGGAGTTCGGAGGAGCAAGGTGGTGCGGTTACCTTTCGGTACGGAAAAGCCCGGTGGCTCAACGAGTGTCGCGCATCACAGTCCCCGTCGGACGCGGCTCCTCCGTACGGGAAGTCCGATGCGGCCCCGCACCATTCGCGGGCAGCTCGCCCGAATCGTGTTGGTATCGCTGGCTTTGGTCTCGGCGCTGCTCGGCTCGAGTATCGCCCGGTACGCGGGGGACTACCGGGACAGCGGTGACACCGTCGACGCGGTCGCCTTGGCGCTGACCGTGCAGGACGTGCTGCACGAGGCGCAGCGTGAACGCGGCCTCAGCAACGGCTGGCTCGGCGGTGACGGCAGATTGCAGAACGCGGTTGTCGACCAACGCGGCAATACCGACCGTGCCCTGCGGGCGCTCGACGACGCGATGGCGGGCACGGCACCCGGTACGGCACAGGTGCGTTCGGCGGTGGGGCAGTTCGCCGCCCTGGGTGCGACGCGGGTTCAGATCGACGCGCGGCGGATCGCGCGCCCCGCCGCTTTCCAGTTCTATACCGACGGCATCAACGCGCTCAACCACCTGCGGCTCGGACTCGATCAGGCCAGTGATGCCGAGGTCAGGCACGGATTGCAGACGCTCTACGCGCTCGGTGAAGCCAAAGAACAGACGGCCAGGCAGCGCGGATTCCTCAACGGAGTCTTCGCGGCGGAGGAATTCGCGCCGGGGGAGTACGTGCAATTCCTCGACATCCGCGCGGCGAAAGTCGCGGCGCTCTCGGCGTTCGCCCGCGACGCCACACCCCCGCAGCAGTCCATGCTCGACGCGGCGTTGCTCAGCGAGAACGCGGTGCAGGCAACGGAATCGGAGAATGTCGCGATCGAATCCGCGGCCGGACCGCTGGTGCGGAAGGTGGACGCGATCGCGTGGTGGTCGCAGATGACCGCGGTCATCGATCAGGAACGCGCGGTCCAGCAGACGATCGGCGACTCGGTGCGTGCCCGCGCGGCCGAATTGCGCCGGGACGCGGCACTGTGGCTCGGTGGACTCCTCGTCGTCGCGCTGATCGCGATCGCCGCCGAGATCGCGCTGGTGCTCGCGAGTATGCGGGCCATCGTGCGGCCGCTGGCCGCGTTGGCCGCCGAAGCCGACGAGGTCGCGAGCCATCGCCTGCCCGACGTGATCGCCGCCTGGCACACCGCGGGCGATACCCCGCCGGATCCCCCCGAACCGGTGCGGGTGCCCTCCGGCGCCGGTATCGAGATCGCCGCCGTGGCAGGCGCTCTCGACCGGGTGCAGGCAACCGCGTTCGAACTCGCCTCGCAGCAGGCGGTATTGCGTCGCAACAGCACCGAATCCATGTCCAACCTGGCCAGGCGCAATCAGAATCTGGTGCGCCGCCAATTGGGCCTGATCAGCGAATTCGAGAAGGGTGAGCTGGATCCCAAGACCCTGTCCAACCTTTTCGAACTCGACCATCTCGCCACCCGCATGCGGCGCAATGCCGAAAGTCTGCTCGTGCTTGTGGGTTCGGAGAGTCCGCGCCGCTGGGCCGAGCCGATTCCGCTCGTCGACGTGATCCGTGCCGGTTTGTCCGAAGTCGACGACTATCGCCGCGTGGTGCTGCGGCGCATCGATGATGTGACGGTCACCGGTGCGGTGGTCAGTGAGCTGGCGCATATTCTCGCCGAACTCATCGAGAACGGATTGGCCTTCTCCCCACCGGATATGGAGGTGGAGGTCCACGGCCGCAAAACCGGGAACGACTATGTGATCGCGGTCGTCGACCACGGTGTCGGTATGTCGGCCGACCATCTGGCCGAAGCCAATGCGCGATTGCGCGGTGATCGCGATTTCCTGGTGGCTCCCACCCGCTACCTCGGTCACTACGTCGTCGGCCGCCTGGCCGGGCGCCACGGTATCGATATCGAATTGAATACTTCGCCCGTGAGCGGAATCGTGGCGCGATTGCGCATTCCGCCGGAGATTCTCGTCGGCAACCGCGGTCAATCGGGTGAGAGTGCGCCGACGGGCGAATCTTCGGTTCCACATGACTCGTCGACATCGGATTCCGCCGATTTCGAGAGTGGCGTCCTCGTCGCGGCCCGTCCGTCCGACGACGCGAAAGGCGAGGCGCACGAATCCGGCGAGCGTCGCCCCGCACATTCCGCCCCCGCCGATGACGCTCCCGGATCTGCCGCCGCGGCGGCCCGCAACGGTTGGGCGAGCGGAACTCCCGCCCACGCGGCGGGGACCTCCCGCACTTCCCGGCGAGCGGACGACCCGGCCGCGACAACGTCCGCTCCGGTTTCCTCGGTTTCGACCGGACGATCCGTGTCGGGGCACGACGAGAACCGGAACCGGCACGACATCGCTTCACCGTCGGAGGCGGGTCGAGTCGCCCCGTCGACCGGAACGGATTCGACACCGCGCGCCGCCGAACAGCCGGCGCCGAGCACCACCGCCTGGTGGAACGTCGCCGACGAGGAGAGTCCGGCAGCCGAACCCGCACCCCCCGTCGAGCGCACCCGCAACGGCCTGGTCAAACGCGTCAAACGCAACCGGGGCGCAGCCGCTCCCGCCGCACGGCCGATGCCGCCGCGTCCGCCGAGCACCCCCGTCCCCGACCGCTCGCCCGACGAAGTACGCGGCATGCTGTCCGCGTTCCGCACCGGAATGCAGAAGAGCGTGCAGACCGATGACCGCCCACCGGCGAACCGACCCTCGTCCTCGCGCCCCACCCCCGTGGAGTCACCGGCCGGTCCGGTCCCGCCCCGCACGAATGGCCCGGCCTCCGCAGCCGTACCGCAACGTCGTACCCCCGTGACGAATACCGGGCCTCGACGCGGCGCCGCGTCCTCGGGCCCGGCCGGGTCTGTGGCGTCGGATACGCCGTCACGCCCGATCCAGACAGCCCCCGGGAGCGCGCAGGGCCAGCAGGGGCCGTCGGAGGGCTTTTCGCGCCCGGTGGGTGCCGTGCCGGCGCCAGGTGACGCACTGCCGTCGGCCACGGCGCAACGGCCGAGAGCGGAGGTCTCGCAACGCCCGAGTGCGGCCGTGCCCCCGGATGCGGTGCGGCCGCCGACCGGAGCTGCGTCAGCGACCGGAGGTGTGCCGCAGAGTGCAGCCGTGACGGTGACCGGTGAGGTGTCACACATCGCGCCTGTGCCACCGACCCGAGGTGCGCCCATCGCGGCTGCGTCGCCGACCGGAGGTGTGTCTCCCCCCGGAGCTGTGTCGTCCGCCGCAGCTGCGCTGCCGACCGGAGCCGCTCCGCCGCTCGAAGGCCGACCGGCGTCCTCGGCTGAACACGCGCGTCCGATCGGCGCCATGCCGTCCGGTCCGGCGTCGGGTTCGGGGTCGGTTCCGGCGGGGATCTTGCCTTCGGGTTCGGCGGGCACCGTGTCGCCGACAACAGGTCCACGTCCCGTGGGAATCGTGCCGCCCGCAGGGCAACGTCCGGTCGGCATCATGCCGTCGAGTCCGGGGCCGCATCCGGCGGGCAGTCTGCCGCCGGGAACGGCTCGGCCACGTCCCGCGAGCAACGTTCCAGCGGAACCGAATTCGACGGAGTCATCTGGCGCGGCGCGAACTCCGGCCGGTGCGGACCCGTCGAATGCCGCTGCGCGCGGGAACGGGGGCGTTCCGGCGTTCCCCGCGCTGCCTCAGCGTTCCGACGCGGTGCGCTCCACAGCGTTTCGGGGGCAGCGCGCACCGTCGCCGGGGTTCCGCGCACCCGCGCTCGAGGCCGGGGGAGCGACGCCGCCCGCGGATTCGCCGTCGACATCGACCGGGGCGGTGACGGCGGACGAACTGTCGCGACGGCCGACCGCTGCACCGCGGACCCCGCCCGTGCGGGGCGGGCAACTGCCGCGAACGTGGCCGCCGCCGTCCGCCGCGGCACCCGACGAGCAGCCGCGCCTACCGCAGCGCAGGGTGCTCTCGCGGGACGAGAACTCCGGCGCCACCGAGACGTGAACCCGGGCCGGGAACGTCCACCCGGTTGCGGCACCAGTCCTATCGAGATCGAGCAAGGGGAGTTTGTGACCACACATCTGCAGACCGCGACGGACCCGCACGCCTTCAACTGGCTGTTGGCGAATTTCGTCCGCAATACCGACGGTGTGCGCGATACCGTCGCCGTGTCCTCCGACGGACTCCTGATCGCCATGTCGGACGGGCTGGACCGGGCGGGGGCCGATCGACTCGCCGCGATGGTGTCCGGCTTGGCCGGGCTCGCCAGAAGCGCTTCGCGCAGTTACGAGTTCGACGGACTGAAGCTGATCATGATCGAGATGAAACGCGGTTTCCTGTTGGTCTCGGCGCTCGGTGACGGCAGCTGCCTCGGGGTCATCGCCGACGGCGGATGCGATGTCGGCCTGGTCGGATACGAGATGGCGGTACTGGCGGACCGGGCCGGTGCGCTTCTCGAACCCGCGCTGATCACCGAATTACGAGAGAAGTTGCGCAGATGAGAGATTCCGACCGGCCGAGGCCGCCGGAGCATCGGACGAATCCCGCGACACGGCCCTCGGGGTGGTTCGGGCAGGACGAGCCGAATCCGGGCTCACCGGAGGTCTACGAGCCGGTCGTCCGGCCCTTCATGGTGACCGAGGGCCGGACCACGCCGCTGGTGGACGGACTGCGTATCGAGACCCTCGTACAGGCGTCGCGCGCCGCGCTGTCGGCACCGCTGCGTTTCGAACAGCGCACTGTCGTAATACTCTGTCAGGCACCGCATTCCATTGCCGAGATCGCGACGGTCCTGCGGGTGCCGGTCGGCGTCGCCACGGTCGTCGTCAGTGACCTGGCGAGCCGAGGGTACGTTACGGTTCGCCAGGAACCAGAACTTTCCACCGCTGCCATCGAGAGGATCAGAGACCTTGTACGGGCACTCTGAAAATCGGCCGCCCACCGCCGGGGAGCCGTCGGACGAGGGCCCCATGCCCTCGTCCGTGAAAATCGTCGTCAGCGGCGGATTCGGCGTCGGAAAGACCACTTTCATCGGCGCCATCTCCGAGATCGAACCCCTCGTCACCGAGGCCGCGATGACCGATATGGCGCTCGGTGTCGACGACCCGGGTCACCGCACCGAGAAGACCACGACCACCGTCGCGCTCGATTTCGGGCGCATCACGCTGGACAGTTCGCTGATCCTGTACCTGTTCGGCACCCCCGGCCAGGATCGTTTCGTCTTCCTCTGGGACGACCTGATCGACGGCGCGCTCGGCGCGGTGATCGTGCTCGACACCAGCCGGGTCGAGGACTGCTATCCGGTGCTCGACTACTTCGAGGAGCACAAGACCCCGTTCGTGGTCGCGGTCAACCGCTTCGAGAACGGCGAGCAGTTCGAACTGGACGAGGTGCGTGAGGCGCTCGGCCTGGAAGACCGGATTCCGCTGCTGGAATGCGATGCCAGACATCGCGATTCGGTGCGGAACGTGCTGGTGGCACTGCTCGAGCTGGTCCTGTCGAACCGGAACGCGGACCGCCGCATCGGGGTCAATTCGGCGGGTTGACCGGTTCGCCGGTCCCGCACCGCTAGCCTGGCCGAATGGGCGAGCAGAAGGAACGGATGCTGCGCGGCGAGCTCTACCGCGACAGTGATCCGGAACTGGTGGCCGACCGTCGCCGGGCCCAGCGGCTCTGCGACGCGTTCAACAGGACCGAGGCCGAGCAGGAGCAGCGGCGTGGCGAACTGCTGCGCGAGTTGTTCGGCGCGTTCGGCGCGGGCTCCTGGATCATGCCCCGATTCCAGTGCGACTACGGTTTCCTCATCGAGATCGGCGCGAACAGTTTCCTGAACTACGACGCGATCCTGTTGGATTGTGCGCCGATCGTTATCGGCGACGACGTGTCGATCGGCCCGCGCTGCCAGTTGCTGATCGCGCTGCATCCGATGAACGATCACGAGATGCGCAGGCAGCGTTGGGAATCCGCGGCGCCCATCCGAATCGGTGACAATGTGTGGTTCGGTGGCGGGGTGATCGTCTGTCCCGGCGTCACCGTGGGTGAGGACACCGTCGTCGGCGCGGGCAGCGTGGTCACCCGCGATCTGCCCGACCGGGTCTTCGCCGCGGGGAATCCGGCACGGGTCATCAGGTCGCTGTAGTCCCGCCCCGGGCGATGGTGAGGATCACGCGGAAAATTTCTTCGCGGCGACCGATGAGCTTCGTGCGCGACCTCCGTCCTCAGTACTGTCCCGCTCGACATCGAGGAAAGAGAATCCCATGAGCAACGGAAAAGATTTCGTCCTGACCCACGTCTCCCTGCTGGTCGGCGACCAGCAGCAGGCCCTGGAGTTCTACCGTGACGTCATCGGCCTCGAGGTACGCCAGGACATGGCGTTCGGCGGCGGCCGCTGGCTGACGGTCGGCCCGGTGGCCCAGCCCGGTATCGAATTCATCCTGGAGAATCCCGAGATGGTTCCGGTGCCGGAGATGGCCGAGGCCTCCCGCGCCCGGCTCGCCTCGGGTGCGCAGAGCACGCTGATCTTCACCACCGAGGATGTGGACGCGGTGTTCGCCCGACTGCGTGACGCCGGTGTCGCGGTGGGGCAGGAGCCGCTGACCCAGCCGTACGGGGTACGCGACTGCGGCTTCCGCGATCCCTGGGGTAATCACCTGCGGTTCTCCCAGGTTCTGGGCTGAGTTTCCGCGCCGAGACGCTCTGCGGGCGACTGTGATCTGTGCGCTCCAGGGCGCTCGCTCGAGCCTTTTCGGCAGTAGGGTCGGAGGATGACCGAATCGCGGATCGAGACCGAACAGGACGCCATCCGGCCGCTGCGCGACGACATCCGATTCCTCGGTGGCGTGCTCGGTGACACCATTCGTGACCACGAGGGCCCCGAGGTCTTCGACCTGATCGAACGCGTGCGCATCGAGGCGTTCCGGGTTCGGCGCGAAGAGGTCGGGCGCAGCGCGGTGGCGCAGATACTCGAAGGCGTCGATATCGCGGTGGCGTTACCGCTGATCAGGGCTTTCAGCTATTTCGTGCTGTTGGCGAACCTGGCCGAGGATATCCAGCGCGACCGTCGGCGGGCCGCCCACGAAGCGGCCGGTGAGCCGCCGCAGAGCTCCTCGCTCGCGGCGACCTATCGGAAACTGGACGCCGCCGCGCTCGACGGCGCGGCGGTGGCCGACCTGCTCGCCGACGCGCTGGTGTCGCCGGTGATCACCGCCCATCCCACCGAGACCAGACGGCGCACGGTATTCGACGTGCAGACCGCCATCACCGAACTGATGCGCCGCAGGCAGCGGTACACCGAGACCGAACGCGAACGCGCCACCTCCGAATCGCAGATCCGCAGGCAGGTGCTCGCACTGTGGCGCACGGCGTTGATCCGGTTGCAGCGGTTGCGCATTCAGGACGAGATCGCGGTCGGGCTGCGCTATTACGAACTGACGCTGTTCGACGTGATCCCGGCGATCAACGCGGAAGTGCGCGCGGCGCTGCGGTCCCGATGGCCCGGTGTGGAACTGTTGCCGCGGCCGATCCTGCGGCCCGGTTCGTGGATCGGCGGCGATCGTGACGGCAATCCGTACGTGACGGCCGAGGTGGTGCGTCAGGCCGCCGGGCAGGCGGCGGGCGTCGCGTTCGGCCGCTACCTGGGGGAACTGGAGGGGTTGGAGAAGACGCTGTCGCAGTCGTCGCGGCTGGTACGGGTCAGTTCCCGCGTCGCCGAACTGGCGGCCGCGGGCTACCCGGACCCGGCCACCCACGCCGACGAACCGTATCGCCGTGCGCTGCACGCGATTCGGGTCAGGCTGTCCGCGACGGCTGCGCGCGCCCTCGGCGCCATCGCCGTCGACCACGCGGCCTGGGTGTCGCTGGACACGCTGCCCGGTGCGGTGACCGGTCCGCAGACCGACGCCGCCGCGGTGTATCCGACTCCGCAGTCGATACTCGACGATCTCGACGCGATCGACGCCTCCATGCGCGCGGGCGGCGACGGCCTGCTGGCCGACGATCGGCTGGCCGCGCTGCGGCACGCGGTCGAGACCTTCGGTTTCCACCTCCAGGGTCTGGACATGCGGCAGAACTCGGAGGTACACGAACAGGTCGTCGCCGAATTGCTGGCCTGGGCCGGGGTGCACCAGGACTATCCGAGCCTGTCCGAACACGAACGCGTGGAACTGCTTTCGGCCGAGTTGCGCACCCGCCGACCGCTGCTCGGTCCGCACGCCCGGCTCGGCGAACTCGCCGCCAAGGAACTCGGCATCGTCCGCGCGGCCCGCGATGTCGTCGACACACTCGGCCCCGAGGCGGTGCCGAACTACATCATCAGCATGTGCACCTCGGTCAGCGACATGCTGGAGGCGGCGCTGCTGCTCAAGGAGGGCGGCCTGCTCGATCCGGGGGAACCGGACGGCCCGCCGATCTGCGCGGTCGGGATCGTGCCGCTGTTCGAGACCATCGAAGATCTGGGCGCGGGCGCGGCGACATTGGCCGCCGCGCTCGAAGTGCCGGTCTATCGAGACCTGGTGGCGGCCGCCGATATGCGCCAAGAGGTCATGCTCGGGTATTCCGATTCCAACAAGGACGGCGGATATCTGGCGGCGAACTGGGCGCTCTACCGCGCCGAACTGGATCTGGTCGAGGTGGTGCGCAAGACCGGGATCCGATTGCGGCTGTTCCACGGTCGCGGTGGCACCGTGGGGCGTGGCGGCGGGCGCAGTTACGACGCGATCCTGGCCCAGCCCGCCGGTGCGGTGCGCGGATCGCTGCGCCTGACCGAACAGGGTGAGGTCATCGCGGCGAAGTACGCGGAACCCGGTGCGGCGCACCGTAATCTGGAGTCGTTGATCGCCGGGACGCTGGAGTCGACACTGCTCGACGTCGAAGGTCTCGGATCCGAAGCCGAACCTTCCTACGAGTTGATGGACGAGCTGGCCGCCCGTGCGCGCGCGGCCTATGCCCGGCTGGTGCACGAGACCCCGGGATTCGTCGAGTATTTCCGGCAGTCCACGCCGGTGGCCGAGGTCGGCGACCTCAATATCGGAAGTCGGCCCGCCTCCCGTAAACCCACCAGTTCGGTCTCGGATCTGCGCGCCATCCCGTGGGTGATGTCGTGGAGTCAGGCCAGGGTCATGCTGCCCGGTTGGTACGGGACCGGGACCGCGCTCGAGGAATGGATCGGCGGTGACGACGCCCGGTTGGCGACGCTGTCGGACCTGTACCGGCGCTGGCCCTTCTTCCGGACGGTCCTGTCCAATCTGGCCCAGGTGATGGCCAAGAGCGATCTCGACATCGCGGCCCGCTACGCCGAACTCGTCGAGAACGAGACGTTGCGCGACACCATCTTCGGCATGATCCGCGACGAGCACGCCCGCACCATCCGTATGCACGCCGCCATCACCGGCAATGATCATCTGCTCGCGGACAACCCGTCGCTGGCCGAGTCGATCCACAACCGTTTCCCCTACCTGGAGCCGCTGAACCAGATGCAGGTGGAACTGTTGCGGCGGCTGCGCGGTGGCGAGGATTCCGAACTGGTCAAACGCGGCATCCTGCTGACCATGAACGGGCTGGCGACCGCGCTGCGGAACTCGGGATAGGACACCGGGGACTCGGGTAAGGACACCGGTTCGGGAAGGACACCGTGGCGATCGACGAGAAAGCCGTAGGGACACTCGCGGACCGGATCCTCGGACCCGAACACAAGAGTCTGCCGCCGGCCGCGTGGGGTCGAACGGTGCGCGATTTCCTCGCGACCGCACCGCATCTCGACGATTTCCAGACACCACTGCTGACACTGGATCGCTCGACACTCGACGCCAACAGCGCGGTGATGGGCGCGTGGGCCGCCGACGCCGGGGTGCGTCTGGCTCCGCACGGGAAGACCACGATGGCGCCGAAACTGTGGGCCGAGCAGTTGGCCGCGGGATGCTGGGGGATCACCCTGGCCACCGGGTGGCAGGCCCAGCTCGCCCGATCGTTCGGTGTCGGCCGGATAGTGCTCGCCAACGCGCTGGTCGACCCGGTCGGATTGGCCTGGGCCGCAGCGGAATCCGAGCGCGATCCGGATTTCGACTTCGTCTGCTGGGTCGACGGCGTCGAGACCGTCGAACTGATGGACCGGCACCTGCGCGCGACATCCGGAGCCGCGCGACTGCGGGTGCTGGTCGAACTGGGCGGTCCGCACGGCCGGACGGGCGTGCGCCGGGTCGAGGACGCGCACGCCGTCGCCGAGGCGGTGCTGCGTTCCGAACGGCTGGTCCTGGCCGGGGTCGGCGGCTACGAGGCGGCGCTCGCGGACGATCGCGGGCCGGAATCGCTGGCCGCGGTCCGGTACTACCTGAACGAATTGGCCCGTCTGCACCGCGAATTGGCCGACCGGGGGCGGTATTCCGGTGCGACGATCGTCACCGCGGGCGGCAGCGCCTATCAGGACCTGGTGGTCGAACACCTCGCCGGACTCGCCGACGAACAGGGCGTCCGGGGTGTCGCGACCACCGTCGTCTTGCGCTGCGGCGCGTACCTCGTCCACGACGACGGTTTCTACGCCGACCTCTCGCCCATGACGCCCGCCCGGTCCGAGCATCCGCTGCGGTCGGCGATGCACGCGTGGGCTCGGACGGTGTCACGTCCGGAACCGGAACTGGCGCTCCTCGACGCGGGTAAGCGCGACGTCCCCTACGACAAGGGTTTACCGGTCCCGCAATATGCTGTGGTGCAGGGGGTTTCGGTTCCGCTCGGTGTCGACGCCGTCGTCAGCGCCCTCAACGATCAACACGCTTTCCTGCGCCTGCCCGGTGCGTCCGCGTCCGATCTGCCGGTCGGATCCGTCGTCCGGCTCGGCCTGTCCCATCCGTGTACGGCGTTCGACAAATGGCGGCTGATCCCGGTCGTCGACGACGCTTCGTCCGCGCGTCCCCGCGTGGTCGACCTGGTGGAGACCTTCTTCTGACTCGTCGGCGGGCATCCGGTCTCGACAGCCTCATGACAGGAGAGCTCGGACCGTCCTGTCCAGATTCGGCGCGGGATCGAAATCAGTGGCGGGACCGAGCAATTGGTGCAGGATGACCCCGTCGAGGTAGTCGACCAAGATCTTCGCGATCGAGGGGTGCGCGCCGAACGGCTCGAGCATGGTCGCGGCCCAGGTGATCAGCCGTTCGTGTCCGCGCCGCACCGACTCCAGCAGGGCGGGGGAGGCCTGCGCCTCCGTGAACAGGGTGTAGCGGGCGAGGGTCCTGGTGCGGTCGGCGCCGACGGCGTGTCGGGCGAACAGGGTCATGCCGTCCACGAGTTGGCCGACGGTGGTCGGATCGGGCAGTCGGCTCAGGATCGCCCAATCGAGGTGGTCGCGTTCCTCCATCCGCTCGGCCACCCCGCTCAGCAGCGCCTCCCTGGTGCGGAAATAGTTCGACGTCGACCCCGGCGGCATGGCGGCGGCCTCGTCGACCGCGCGATGGGTGAGCGCGCGCAGGCCTCGGGTACCGAGTAGTTCGATCGCCCCGTCGAGAACGAGTTCACGTTTCGTAGGCACGGATGAACACTATGCCAGTAGTTCAAGCACTACACCTGTTGTGGAAAAACTACATATGTAGTAATTTGGTCCGTGTCGACCCGCTCGGTCGGCCTGCGCACGGAGGAGGGCACATGTCCGAGGCGGTCATAGTCGGTGGCGGTATCGGTGGTCTCGCCACGGCTGTCGCGCTGTCCCGGCGCGGCTGGGAGGTCGAAGTGCTCGAGCGCGCACCGCGTATCGAAGCGGTCGGCGCCGGACTGTCGCTGTGGCCCAACGCCCTTCGCGCGCTCGATGCCATCGGTGTCGGCGCCGAGGTGCGGTCGCGTGCCAGGGAAGAGGGTTCGGCGGGAATCAGGGACGAGCGAGGCAGACTGTTGTCGCGCACCGATATCGCGGCGATCCGGGATCGCTACGGGCTCCCGATCATGCTGCACCGCGCCGATCTGCTGGAGATCCTGCGCGCAGCCGTCCCGGATTCGGCTGTGCGGACCGGGATCTCGGTGACGGGTGTGGACGCGGACGGTGCGGTGACACATTCCGAGGGCGAGTCGGACGGGGATCTGATCGTCGGCGCCGACGGAATCCACAGCGTCGTCCGGCGCGCGGTCTGCGGTGACATCACGCCCGTCTACGCCGGGTACACCGCATGGCGGATGGTGGTCGCGCCGAGCGAGCCGATCCGTGACCTCGGCGAAAGCTGGGGCCGGGGCGAACGTTTCGGTCTCGCCGCGCTCCCCGACGGCCGCGTCTACTGTTTCGCCACCGCGAACCTGCCCGCCGGAACCGAATCCGGTGGACTCGCCGAACTCCGCCGCCGCTTCGGCGACTGGCACGCGCCGATCCCCGCGCTCCTCGCCGCCGCCGATCCGGAGACGGTCCTGAAACACGACATCTACGAACTGCCGCCCCTGCCGACCTATGTGCGCGGGACCGTCGCCCTGCTCGGCGACGCCGCCCACGCCATGACCCCGAACCTCGGCCAAGGCGCCTGTCAGGCGCTGGAAGACGCGGTGATCCTCGCGCGCGTCGCCGACGAGGGAGGCGACCTCACCCGCTACGACCGGGAACGCCGCCCGCGCAGCCGGATGATCGCGGCGCGCTCGCGGCGCATCGGCACCGTCGCCCAACTGTCCTCGCGGCCGGTGGTGGCGCTGCGCAATGCCGCGATGCGGCTCGTCCCGCCGTCGGTGCAGGTCAGGGCACTCGCGACGGTACTCGACTGGACCCCTTGACTACCGGGGAAATCCCTCGATGGCACGACGACAGCGGACGGACTGGGCCTCGAGCGCGCTCACGAGTTCCGGTGGACCGCTGACCAGCGTGAAGTCGAGATCCACCGAGGAGATCACCCACACGAGCGCTTCCGGTGTCTCCGCGCCGACGTGCAGGTGGCAGGTGTTGTCGTCGACGGCTTCGACCACGCCCATACCCGGCCAGACCCGCGCGGTTGCGGTCTCGGCGGACGCGTGCAGCAGCACGGTGGCCTGCTGCGGCCAGGCGCGCTGGGACAGACGGCGCGAAAGATGGGTGGCGACATCGCCTTCCGGCAGTTCGCGTGGCGTGAACCGTGGACCGGTGGGAACGCGCGGTGTCATGCGGTCCACCCGGAAGGTGCGCCAATCGCCGCGGTCGACATCCCAGGCGACCAGATACCAGCGTCTGCTGAAATGTACGAGGCTGTGCGGCTCGGTCTTACGGATCGAACCCGCCCCGCCGTGGGAGGAGTAGTCGAAACGCAGCTGCTCACGTCGTTGACACGCCTCGGCGATGGCCATCAGCGTGTCCGGATCCACCCGCGCCGCCGGGGCGCCGACCCGGACGGTCGCGGCGCGCAGCGTGGCGACCCGATGCCGAAGTCGCGGCGGCAGTACCTGTTCCAGCTTCGACAGGGCGCGCAACGCCGATTCCTCGATCCCGCCGACACTGCCGTCCGCGGCGCTGCGCAGACTCACCGTGACGGCCACCGCCTCCTCGTCGTCGAGCAGCAAGGGCGGCAGCGCCGCGCCCGCGCCGAGCCGGTATCCCGAGGTGCCCCGGGTCGCGTGCACGGGATAGCCGAGATCGCGCAACCGTTCCACATCGCGCCGAATCGTGCGGCCGGTGACGTCGAGTCGTTCCGCCAGTTCCGCACCGGCCCACTCGCGGTGCGTCTGCAACAGCGCGAGCAGTTTCAGCAGTCGCGCGGAGGTTTCGAGCATGAATCCAGTATGGCGCGAGGTTAGGAACAAAACTGTCCTAAGGACCTCCTAGCGTGGATTTCATGAGCAACGACATTAGGCCCTTCCGCATCGAGATTCCGCAGGCACGCATCGATGAACTGCACACCCGGCTCGCCGAGACGTTGTGGCCCGACGAACTGCCCGGCGTCGGGTGGGACAAGGGCATGCCCGTCTCGTACCTGAAGCCGCTGGCCGACTACTGGCGGACCGGATTCGATTGGCGCGCCATGGAAGCGCGACTGAACGAACTGCCGCATTTCCGCACCGATATCGACGGACAGCCGGTCCACTTCCTGCATGTGCGCTCACCCGAACCCGACGCCGTGCCGCTGGTCCTCAATCACGGATGGCCCGCGTCGTTCATCGAATTCCTGGAGGTCATCGGGCCGCTCAGCGATCCGCGCGCCCACGGTGGCGATCCGCGCGATGCCTTCCACCTGGTGATCCCCTCGCTGCCGGGTTTCGCGTTCTCGGGGGTGGCACCGCAGGTCGGCGCGGGCGGGACCGAGCGCTACGCGCAGGTCGTCGCACGTCTGATGGCCCGGCTCGGCTACGACCGCTACGGCGCCCAGGGCGGGGACGCGGGTTTCTTCACCGCCACCGAACTCGGCCGCATCGCGCCGGAACATCTCATCGGCATCCACGTCAACGGCCCGATCACCCTGCCGTCCTGGGACGGCGAGGACCGCACCGAACAAGATTGGGGGACGGGCGAATCCGAATACAGCCCGGAGGATCAGGCGAAACTGTCGAAGCTGACCGGTCCGGACAGTTTCACCAGATACGGCTACGCGATGGTGCAGGCGGGTCGCCCGCAGACATTGGCGATCGGCATGCACGATTCACCGGCGGGACTGCTGTCCTGGCTGGTCGACATGTTCCAGCGCTGGACGAATCCTGCGATCGAACTGCCCGAGGACGCCGTGGATCGTGACGCGTTGCTCGCCAATGTCAGCCTGTACTGGTTCACCGGGACTTTCGCCTCCTCGATCCGGCTCTACAGTGAATCCGAGGCATGGGGAGCGGCGTCGAAGAGTTCGGGCGTGCCCACCGCGGCCGCGATCTTTCCCGGTGATCTGTCCATTCGGAAGATCGCCGAGGAGCAGCACGAGATCGTGCGCTGGACCGAATACGACCGAGGTGGTCATTTCGCCGCCATGGAAGCGCCCGATCTGCTGACGACCGACATCCGCGAATTCTTCCGCACTCTGCGCTGACCCGGATCGCCGCGGCACGATCGGTCGACCGATATCCTCACGCGTCGCCGACCGAGCCGTAGCGTTTCGCCATCGCCAGGGCGGTCGCCGAGATCTCCGCGCGCAACTCGGGCGGCGCGAGAATCTCGACGTGTTCGCCCAGTTGCAGAATGCCGTGCAGGAGTACGTGATACGCCTCGGACGCGAGGACGATCTCGACCCAGCCCTCGGCGTCGGGTTCCGACATCGACTCGTAGGCCTCGGTGACGGCGGCCGGTTCGAAGGTCAGGGCGAGCATGCGCAGATGCGCGGGATCGATGCGGCACCGGGCCCGCACCCGCAACATCGACCGCGCGAAATCCTCCTGGGCCCGCGCCCAATGCGCCGACAGCTCGAAATCATCGGGGCGGGTGAAGGTTTCGTCGAGAGCGTGCGCCGCCTCGATCCGCCCGACCCGATACGAACGGATATCGGCACCCTGCCGGGCCACCAGATACCAGGTGCCCGCCTTGAGTACCAGGCCCAGCGGATCCAGTCGACGCTCGACGACACGGTCGCCGCGCCGGTAGCGCACCAGGAGGCGGTGGTCGTGCCACAGCGCATCGGTGACGGTTGTCAGGGTCGGGGTCTGCTCCGGTCGGCGGAACCATCCCGGCGCGTCCACGTGCACCCGTTCGGCGATGCGGGTGGCGCGCCCGCGCAATTCCGGCGGCAGCGCGGCGAGCACCTTCAATTGCGCGGTCGCCAGCACGGTGCCCAGACCGAGGTCGGCGGCGGCATCCGGGAGTCCCGCCAGCAGGACCGCGTCGGCCTCGTCGGAGGTCAGACCGGTCAGGCGGGTGCGATAGCCGTCGACGAGCCGCACTCCGCCCGCGCGGCCCGGCTCGCTGTAGACCGGCACGCCCGCCGCCGAGAGGGCTTCGACGTCGCGATACACCGTGCGCACCGACACCTCGAGTTCGGCCGCGAGTTCGGGTGCGGTGACCTGCCCCCTGGTCTGGAGGATCAGCAGCAACTGCACAAGCCGACTCGCACGCACCCCTCGACACTATCCGGCAAACCTGACAGAAGATGACAGGTTTTCGTCGTACGGTCCTTCCTATGACCACTTGGAGCGAGTTCACCGCGCAAGCACCCGAGATCGCGAAGATCTTCACGCGTCGGCACCGGGCGACGGGCAATCTCTGCATGCTCGCCACCCTGCGCGCCGACGGCTCCCCTCGGATCAGTCCCGTCGAACCGCGCGTCTTCGAGGACATGCTCGTCATCGCCGGGATGCCGGGTACAACCAAATTCAAGGATCTGGCCCGCGACCCGCGTTTCTGCCTGCACACCGCGACCGTGGACACCATGGTCGGCGACGGCGACGCGAAACTGTTCGGCACCGTCACCGACCTGCCCGACAAGGAAGTGCACCGCCGCTTCGCCCAGGCGCTGTTCGAGGAGAACGGTTTCGATATCCGCGGGGAGGAATTCGACCACTTCTACGTCGCCGATCTGACGAGTGCGTCCACCGTCGAAATCGTGAACGACAAACTGCACATCACGATCTGGAAGCCGGGCGAGGGGGAACGCGTCGTCGAACGCTGAACCGGAGGACCTGGACGTCGAGCAGGCGCTTCCCGGTCGACGTCACGGCGCGGGGAAGTACCGGGTGAGGAAATCGTCGAAGGTGTCGCGGGAGATCTGCGTGGCCCAGTCGCCCCAGGTGACGTCGAATCCGTGGTCGGCGTAGGGGAGCGGCACGAGTGTCACGGGGACGCTCGCGGATTCGAGTTCGCTTGTCAGAGCGGCCGATTGGTCGAAGGGCACGACATGGTCGCGGGTGCCGTGCATGAGCAGGGTCGGCGGCAGACCGGGGCGGACATACGCGTGGGGCGAGGCGGCGGCGTAGCGGTCCGGATGGACGTCGGGCGCACCACCGAGATAGTCGGTGAGGGTGCGGTGGGAGTACTCGGGACTACCGGTGTCGTACCAGCCCGACGCCAGATCGGTCGGAGGATAGAATGCGGCGACAGCGGCGACGGACGTATCGCCGACCGGGCAACTCGGCGCGACGCGTTCGTCGGCGTAGGCCCCCATCAGGGCGAGATTGCCGCCCGCCGAGCCGCCCGCGAGCATGACACGGGCCGGGTCGATCCCGAATTCGTTGGCCCGCTCCTTGATTCGGCCGACCGCGCATCGGATATCTCCCGGTGCCTGCTCCCAGCGCGGCGGTGGCGCCAGTCGGTACTCGATCGCGAAAACCGCGTAACCCCGGTCGTTGAGCCATTTGTGCCATTCCGGGCCCTCACCCCGGTCGCCACCGGTGAATCCGCCGCCGTGCACCCAGATCACCGCGGCCCGTCGCCCGTCGACCAGATCCGTGGGCATCTTGACGTCCATCAGCAGGTCGGTGCCGTCGACGGACGCGTACGGAGTACTCAGTGTCTCCACCGGATCGCCGGTATTGGTGCCGCCGGTCAGGTACTTCATGATCGACAGTTGCGTGCCCTGCCTGCCCGCCTCCCGCCAGGAGGCGACGAGCGGTACGCAGGCCGCCACCGTCGCGACGACACAGACCATCCCGACCAGCATGCCCAGGATCCGCAACACGGCAGCGTTGCGTCGCTGCGCGAGGATCAGTCCGATCCCCATGCCGAGCAACCCCGCCGGAATCAGATAGAGGCCGTAATTGCTGACCGCGAACGACAGCGGTACCAATGATTCGGGAATCGTCGCCGACACGATCACGAAGGTGACCGCGCCCAACGCGACGGCGAGTACCACCCCGGCCAGGGCAATGATCCAGCGAATGACCATGGGCCCCATTAACCCACGCCGCCCCGCCTACCCCCGCCTGGCGCGCCGCCTACCGGGCCTCCGGCGCGTTGTCGTCGCGGTGGACGAGCACCGCGGTCATGGTGCGCGATGCTGCACATCGCTATAACTCGGTATCCCGCCCGCGACCGGCGCACCGTCGCGCACCGCGCGGGCGATATCCACCGTCGCGGCCAACGCCGCCCGATACAGCAGCGAACCGGTGCTCACCCGCTGCACCCCGAGCGCGGCCAGTTCGGCGACCGACGGACCCGTGGTCAGGTAGAGGACGTTCACCGGCAGTGGCACCGCGGCGACCGTCGCGGCGATCTCCTCGGGATCGCGCAGGCCCGGCACGAAGACGCCGTCGGCGCCCGCGCGGGCATAGGCGTCGGCGCGCGCGAGGGTGGAGCCCTCGTCGAGTTAAAGCCAGTGGGTGTCGACCCGCGCGTTGACGAAGATCTCCGGCGAACGGTCCTTGACCGCCGCGATCAACTCGGCCTGCTGTCCGGGGACGGCGAGACCGGCTTCGCCGCGGCCGTCTTCCAGATTCACCCCGGCGATCCCGAGTTCGGACAACCGGGCGACGTAATCGGCGACCGTCCCCGGATCCTCGCTGAAACCGCCCTCGATATCGACGGTCACCGGTACCGACAGCAGGGCCAGCCGCGCGGCGAGGGCGAGGGTCTCGTCCCGGGTGACGCCCGCCCCGTCGGCCAGCCCGGCTCCCGCCGCGACGCCGAGACTCGTGGTCCCGACGGCGGGGAATCCCTCGGCCACCAGCATCGCCGCCGAACCGAAATCCCAGGCGTTGGGCAGGACCAGCGGCGTTTGCCGATGGTGCAGCTCGTGGAAGACCTTCGCTCGGGTCATCCTTCGACGGTATCCCCGATGGGGTTCGGCGGTCAGGAGAATATCCGGCTACAACGGGGCAATCTGGTCGGTGATCGCCGGATCACCCCGTGTTCGTGTGCCAGGATTATCGGATGCGCCTGTTGGCAGCGGCAGATACGGGAGTTCCGCCGTCGGCGATCGTCTCGCTGTTCTGGATCGCGCTGGCCGCCGCACTCGCGCCCATCGGATCTCGGCTACTTCGCGGCTATGTGCCGGATGTGGTGATTCTGCTCGGCTTCGGCATCGCGCTCGGCCCGCACGCCCTGGCCTGGGCGGGCACCGACGGTGGCGTCGATCTGTTGAGCGAACTCGGGCTCGGCATGCTGTTCCTGCTCGCGGGCTACGAACTCGACCCGAAACTGCTTGGCGGAAAACCGGGGCGGACCGCGTGGGTGGTGTGGGCGGTGAGCCTCCTTCTCGCCTTCGGCCTGCTCGCGCTCGTCGCCTGGGACGCCGCGGTCACCACGCGGGTCGCGGTCGCCATCGCGATGACCTCGACCGCGCTCGGAACCCTGCTGCCGATCGTCAAACAGCAGGGTGTGCTGGAGCAGCCGCTGGGCCGGGCGGTACTCGCCCACGGCGCGGTCGGCGAACTCGCGCCGATCGTGGCGATGTCGGTGCTGTTGAGCAGTCGCAATGTGCCCGCCGCCGTTGTCGTGCTGCTGCTGTTCCTGCTCGCGGCCGCGATCATCGGGATGGTGCCGCGGCGACTGCTCGACCGGCCCGGATTCGGGCGCGCGCTGGCGCAACTCGGTGGCGGCACCTCGCAACTGCCGGTGCGTTTCGTCCTGCTGTTGCTGTTGGTGCTGATGTCGGTCGCCGAGGTCTTCGACCTGGACGTGGTGCTCGGCGCGTTCGCGGCGGGGCTGATCCTGCGCACGCTGATCGCCGCCGGACATCCGCAGGTCCACGCGTCGCTGGAAACCATCGGTTTCGGCATGCTGATCCCGATCTTCTTCGTGGTCTCCGGTATGGGGATCGATATCGGCGCGGTCACCGCGGAACCGCTGCTGTGGGTGTCGTTCGTGGTCTCCATCGCCCTGGCGAGGGGGTTGCCGGTGTGGTTGAGCGAACGTTTCGTGCCGCACGGCGCGAATCTGGAACGGCCGCGCGAACGCGCTCAACTCGCGCTCTACGCGGCCACCGGATTGCCGATCATCGTGGCCGTCACCCAGGTCGCGACCGGAGCGGGGTTGATGTCGGAGGAGATCGCCTCGACACTGGTAGCGGCGGGCGCGACGACGGTACTGCTGTTTCCCCTGATCGCGCGGCTGATCGCCGGTCGCGCCGACGAATCGGCGGCGGAGTTCGCCCCCCGTTTATGAATGAGCTTGCATGATCGTGCATAATCATTTCATGGTTGATACGTCGGACGAACCCGTCGTGCGGGTCGCCGTTGCCGGTGCCAGCGGATACGCGGGCGGCGAAGTGCTGCGCCTGCTGCTCGGTCATCCCCGATACCGCGCCGGTCGCCTGGAGATCGGCGCCGTCACGGCCGGCTCGAACGCGGGCAGCAGGCTGGGCGAGCACCAGCCGCACCTGCTGCCGCTCGCCGACCGCGTCCTCGCGCCGAGTACCGCCGAGGAACTGGCCGGGCACGATGTGGTCTTCCTCGGACTCCCGCACGGTCAGTCCGCCGCGCTGGCGAACGCCCTGCCCGAATCGACCGTGATCATCGACTGCGGCGCGGATTTCCGGCTCCGCGACGCGGCGGCGTGGACCAAGTACTACGGCACCGAACACGCGGGCAGCTGGCCCTACGGCCTGCCGGAACTGCCAGGCGGCCGCGACGCCCTGCGTGGCGCGCGCCGGATCGCGGTGCCCGGCTGCTATCCCACCGTCGCCAGCCTCGCCCTGGCCCCCGCCGTCGCGGCGGGCATCGTCGAACCGACGGTGAACGTGGTGGCCGTCAGCGGCACCTCCGGCGCGGGCCGCAAACTCGACGTCGGCCTGCTCGGTTCCGAGGTGATGGGTTCCGTGCGCGCCTACGGCATCGCGGGCGCGCACCGGCACACCCCCGAGATCGCGCAGAATCTCGGCGCGGCCGCCGGAACGGATGTCACGGTGTCGTTCACCCCGGTGCTCGCGCCCATGCCGCGCGGTATCCTCGCGACCTGCACCGCGCCGGTGCGCGTCGACGCCGACCAGGCCCGGGCCGTATACGAGAAGGCCTACGCCGACGAACCTTTCGTGCATCTGCTGCCCGAAGGGGTGCTGCCCCAGACCGGTTCGGTCCTCGGTTCCAACGCGGTCACCCTCCAGGTGGCCGTCGACGCCGACGCCGGACTGCTCGTGGTGATCGGCGCGATCGACAACCTGACCAAGGGCACCGCGGGCGCTGCGGTCCAATCCATGAACCTGGCCGTCGGATTCGACGAGGCCGAAGGACTTTCCACCGTAGGAGTGGCACCGTGACGACAGTCGAGAGCGGGAAACTGGTTCGGACCCAGGGCGTCACCGGCCCGCTCGGCTTCCGTGCCGCGGGTATCGCCGCCGGCATCAAGGCCAGCGGAAACCCGGACCTGGCACTGGTATTCAGTGAGGGCCCGGATTACGCGGCGGCGGGCGTCTTCACCCGCAACCAGGTCAAGGCCGCCCCGGTGCTGTGGTCGCAGCAGGTGCTGTCCTCGGGCCGGTTGCGCGCGGTCATCCTCAACTCCGGCGGCGCGAACGCGTGCACCGGACCGGGCGGATTCCAGGACACCCACCGCACCGCCGAGGAATTGGCGACGGCGCTGAGCAACTGGGGCACCGAGACCGGCGCGGGCGAGATCGCGGTCTGTTCGACGGGTTTGATCGGTGACCGGCTCCCGATGGACAAACTGATCCCCGCCGTCACCGAGATCGTGCACGAGATGGGCGGCGGACTGTCCGGCGGCCTGGACGCCGCCTACGCCATCATGACCACCGACACCGTGCCCAAGGAAGCGGCGTTCCACCACAACGAAAAATGGAATGTGGGCGGCATGGCCAAGGGCGCGGGCATGCTCGCCCCGTCGCTGGCCACCATGCTGGTGGTCCTGACCACCGATGCCCGCGCCACCCCCGAACAGTTGGATCAGGCGCTGCGCAACGCCACCCGGCTCACCTTCGACCGGCTCGACGTGGACGGTTCCTGTTCCACCAACGACACCGTGCTGCTACTCGCCAACGGCGCGAGCGCGGTGACGCCGTCGCAGGCCGAACTCGACGCCGCGGTACTCGCGGTCTGCGACGATCTGGCCACGCAACTGATGGCCGACGCCGAAGGGATCACCAAGCGGGTACTCGTCACCGTGACGGGTGCGCTCACCGAGGACGAGGCGCTGGTCGCCGCGCGCGCCGTCGCCCGTGACTCCCTGGTCAAGACCGCGCTTTTCGGTTCCGACCCGAACTGGGGCCGGGTGCTCGCCGCCGTCGGCATCGCGCCGATCACCCTCGATCCGAACCGGATCTCGGTGTCGTTCAACGGAAATCCGGTCTGCGTCGACGGTGTCGGCGCGCCGGGCGCGCGCGAGGTCGATCTGTCCGGCATGGATATCGAGGTGCGGATCGCACTGAATGTCGGTGACGGGGCGGCGACGATCCGCACCACCGATCTCTCGCACGGTTACGTCGAAGAGAATTCGGCCTACAGCTCATGAACGGTGCACTGCTGCGCGAACTCTCGGCGCTGGACAAGGCGCACGTGCTGGCGGGAGCACTGCCGTGGTTGCAGAAGTTCCGCGACAAGATCGTCGTCGTGAAATACGGCGGAAACGCCATGATCGACGACGAACTCAAGCGCGCGTTCGCCGCGGATATGGCCTTCCTGCGCACCGTCGGCGTGCATCCGGTCGTCGTGCACGGCGGCGGTCCGCAGATCAGCGCGATGCTGAAGAAACTCGGGCTACAGGGCGAATTCCGCGGCGGATTCCGGGTGACCACGCCCGAGGTCATGGATGTGGTGCGGATGGTGCTGTTCGGTCAGGTCGGTCGTGAACTCGTCGGGCTGATCAACGCGCACGGACCGTACGCGGTCGGCATCTCCGGCGAGGACGCGCGCCTGTTCACCGCGACCCGCCGCACCGTCGACGTGGACGGCGAACCGACCGATATCGGTCTGGTCGGCGATGTCACCCGGGTGAACCCGGACGCCGTCCTCGATCTGATCGGCGCGGGACGGATTCCGGTGGTCTCCACCATCGCCCCCGATATCGACGGCGTCGTGCACAACATCAACGCCGACACCGCCGCCGCGGCACTCGCCGAGGGGATCGGTGCGGAGAAATTGGTGATCCTCACCGACGTCGAGGGCCTCTACACCGACTGGCCGGACCGTTCCTCGCTCACCTCGAGCATCGACGCGACGGATCTCGCGACGCTGCTGCCGCGACTGGACGCGGGCATGGTGCCGAAAATGGAGGCGTGCCTGCGCGCCGTGCAGGGCGGGGTGCCGACAGCGCACGTCATCGACGGCCGCGTCCCGCATTCGGTACTACTGGAACTGTTCACCGGCGAAGGGATCGGCACCATGGTGACCCCCGCCGCCAGCAGGGCTCGATCATGAGAGAGCCCGTCACGAAGCACCCTGTCACGAACGAACCTGATACGCGCCGCGAGGTCCGGGACCGCAGCGATTACGGAGTCGACGAATGAGTACAGCAGACCTTCAGCAGCGGTGGTCGGCCGCGCTGATGAAGAACTACGGCACCCCGAAGATCGCGCTGGTGCGCGGCGCGGGAGCCGTCGTCTACGACGCCGACGGCAATCGCTACGTCGATTTCCTCGGCGGCATCGCGGTCAACAGTCTCGGCCACGGGCATCCCGCGATCCTCGAGGCGGTCACCCACCAGCTGGGCACCCTCGGTCACACCTCCAACCTCTACGCCAACGAACCGGTCATCGAACTGGCCGAGCGGCTGCTCGCGCATTTCGGCGACGGCGAATTCGGCGACGGACACGGCCGCGCGTTCTTCTGCAACTCCGGCACCGAGGCCAACGAAGCCGCCTTCAAGATGGCCAGGCTGACCGGCCGGAGCAAGATCGTCGCCGCCGAGGAGGCCTTCCACGGCCGGACCATGGGCGCGCTCGCGCTGACCGGTCAGGCGTCCAAGCGTGAACCGTTCGCGCCGATGCCGCCCGGCGTCGTGCACGTCCCCTACGGCGACGCCGCCGCGCTCGAAGCCGTCGTCGACGCCGACACCGCCGCCGTCTTCCTCGAACCGATGATGGGGGAGAGCGGCGTCGTGGTGCCGCCGCTGGACTACCTGGTCAAGGCAAGGGAGATCACCGCACGCCACGGCGCGCTGCTGATACTCGACGAGGTGCAGACCGGCATCGGCCGCACCGGCAAGTTCTACGCCCACCAGTCCTGCGGCATCGTGCCCGACGTGATCACCCTCGCCAAGGGCCTCGGCGGCGGCCTGCCGATCGGCGCGGTCCTCGCCACCGGCCCCGCGGCCGATCTGCTCACCCCCGGCCTGCACGGCACCACCTTCGGCGGTAACGCGGTCTGCGCCGCTGCCGCACTGGCGGTATTGCGCACCATCGACGAACAGGATCTGCTCTCCCACGTCGAATCGGTGGGCAAACGGCTCAGCGACGGCATCGAACTGCTCGAACACCCCCTTGTCGACCATGTGCGCGGGGCCGGGCTGCTGCTGGGAATCGTCCTCACCCAGGATATTTCGGCCGAGGTCGAGAACCGGGCGCGAGAAGCGGGCTACCTGGTGAACGCCCCGAAGCCGAACATCATCCGGCTGGCCCCACCGCTGGTGCTCACCGAGACCCAGTCCGATAATTTCGTCGCCGACCTCCCGGAAATCCTGGACGGCGCGGCCGACGATGCGAAGGGAAAACCGGCATGAGCGAGGCCACCGCGCGGCTACGGCATTTCCTGCGCGACGATGATCTGTCCCCGGCCGAACAAGCCGAAATCCTCACCCTGGCAGCCGAACTCAAGGCGTCGCCGTTCTCGCGCCGTCCGCTGGACGGCCCACGCGGCGTGGGAGTGATCTTCGAGAAGAACTCGACCCGCACCCGCTTCTCCTTCGAGATGGGGATCGCCCAACTCGGCGGGCACGCCGTCGTCGTCGACGGCCGCGACACCCAACTGGGCAGGGAGGAAACCCTCGCCGACACCGGACGGGTGCTGTCGCGCTACGTCGACGCCATCGTGTGGCGCACCTTCGAACAGGTCCGCCTCGACGAAATGGCCGAGGCCGCAACGGTTCCGATGGTCAACGCGCTGTCCAACGAATTCCACCCGTGCCAGGTGCTCGCCGATCTGCTGACCCTGAAGGAACGCATCGGCGATCTCGCCGGACGCAACCTCACCTACTTCGGCGACGGCGCCAACAACATGGCGCATTCGCTACTGCTCGGCGGCGTCACCGCGGGCCTGAACGTCACCATCGCCGCACCCTCGAATTTCGAACCGCTGCCGTGGATCCTGGACGCGGCACGCAAACGGGCCGCCGAAACCGGCGCGACCATCACCCTGACCGGCGACCCCATCGCCGCCGCCTCCGGAGCCGACGCCCTCGTCACCGACACCTGGACCTCCATGGGCCAGGAGAACGACGGCCTCGACCGCGTCGGCCCCTTCCGCCCCTTCCAACTGAACGCCGACCTGCTGGCCAAAGCAGCCCCCGACGCCGTAGTGCTGCACTGCCTTCCGGCCCACCGCGGTGAGGAGATCACCGACGACGTGCTCGACGGGCAGCACAGCGCGGTATGGGACGAAGCGGAGAACCGGCTACACGCGCAGAAGGCACTGCTGGTTTGGCTCCTGGACAAACATCGCGGAGACGCGTTGTGAGTCGACGAACGGTGCTGTGCGTACTGCGGCACCAACCGATTCCGAACGAGCCACCGACCGTGCGAGGTCACAGGTGAACGCGGTCGGCCGCCCGGAGACCCCTGCGCAGAGGCGAACTCAGCACCGCATCCGTATCGCTGATCGCCCACCGAGTACGCGCAGCCGCGCCGCTGGAAAACAGTCGTCGACGAAACGGCAGCATCTCGCCGCCGGGTCGGTGATCCTCGGCCTTGTCGGCGGGGAGGAAGTCCAATCATGACCGGGCAACCGGAGAACGGCAGGGGCGTGAAAGGCGCGGCGATCGCCCGCACCCGCGCGGGCCGCCAATCCCGCATCGTCGAACTGCTCTCGGCCCACGCCGTCCGCAGTCAGACCGAGCTCGCCGCGTTGCTCGCCGCCGAGGGGATCGAGACCACCCAGGCCACGTTGTCGCGGGATTTGGACGAACTCGGCGCGGTCAAATTGCGTGCGGCCGACGGGGGTGCGGGGGTTTATCTGGTTCCCGAGGACGGTAGCCCCGTTCGAGGGGTCACCGGTGGTACCGATCGGCTGTCCAAACTGCTCGGGGATCTGATGGTGTCCACTGATTCCAGTGGGAATATCGCGGTTCTGCGCACGCCGCCGGGGGCCGCCCATTATCTGGCGAGTGCGCTGGATCGTGCGGCGTTGCCGTTCATCGTCGGGACGATCGCGGGGGATGACACCATCGCCGTGATTGCCCGCGAACCGCTCACGGGGGCGCAGTTGGCGGCGAAGATCGAAGAACTGGCCTGAAGGGTCACCAGGCGCCCTGTCGGGCGCGGACAGGGATGTCTCGCTGGAAGTAGCTCGGTCGACGCGGCGAGGCGACGCCCCGCGCATGTGAACCTCACCCGTCCGGAGGCGGATCGAAACGGGGGGACGAGGACGTAGATCACCGGGAGCAGTCACACTATCCGGCGAGCCTGCTGGGCCGGGCGGCGCGCCGGTCCAGCGTCGCCGCGACCGCTCGGGTCAGCCCCCCGCTGTCGCTGCGGGTGGTACCATATGTGGCATGAACAAGACCACGGTCTATCTACCCGAGGACTTGGAGGCGCGACTGGAAGCCGAAGCTGCCGCAACTGGTGTGAGCAAGGCCGAGTTGATTCGTCGGGGGATCGCGTTGCTGCTCGATTCGTCCAGTCGACCGAAACGTGACACCTCGCTGCCGGTCTTTCGAAGCGGGCGCTCGCGCGATGCATCCGAGATGGACGACGAAATCTATGCCCATATCAAGCAGCGGGCGGCCCGTAGATGATCGTTGTCGCGGATACCTCGGCGCTGTTCGCGGCGTTCGACGCTGATCAGCAGGAACACGAGCGAGCACTCGGAATCATGGAGCGCGAGATGCTGTTGATCTCGCCGCTGGTACTGACCGAACTGGACCATCTCGTCCATCGGGATTTGGGCTTCTCCGCAGCCATGGGTGTCACAGATGCGTTGATGGCTCGCATGATCGAAGGCAGATACCGGCTCGCGGAACTGAAACATGTGGATCTGGATGCGGCGCAGACGGTACGAGCCAAGTACGAGGGGCTTCGCCTCGACTTGGCCGACGCTGTCGGCGTAGTGCTCGCGGACAAGTATCACACCGACAGCATCTTCACTCTCGACCAACGGGACTTCCGGGCCATCGAACCGCTGACTCCGGGTTTCCGGGCATTTCGAATCCTGCCGTCCGACATGTAGTGCAGGCTCGACTGAATCCGCTATGCCGCTTGATCAGTTGGGCGACGTAACTCGCAGTGTGGGTTTTACGCCGGGAGGATGTTGCGGGGTGAGCACCGTTGCGGGATGCACTACCTGCGTACTCGTCCCTCGGAAGTCGAGTTCGGTGTCGGTGGGGAGGAGCCAGGACGCTGCTCGCAACGGTTTGCCGTCACGGAGGTACAGGTAGTAGGCCGTCGTCGCCAGATCCTCGTCGTATGAGGAACTTTCGGCTAGGCTTCCCCCCGCAGGTATCGAAGGACCGAGTGTGGCTTCGCTCAGGCGATGACGAAGTGTGCCTGCTCCTCGAGTACCCGACGGGCGGCGAGCGGGTCGGCCAGACGCGCTGCCACGGTTGCCGCGGCGTCGAGTTCCGGCAGGATATCCGAGAACTTCAATCCGCGTGCGGCGCGTTCATCGATCTCCGGCAGTTCGATTCTCGGCAGGAGCGCACGCCGGTGGGCGAGCGCGTCGCGCCACATATCGGCGGTGAGATCCGGACGTAGCCGGATGCGGAAGTCGTTGGGCCGCTGTCCCGGGTAGGCAACGTCCGGTAGTGAAGCCGCGACAGTGGCATTGGCCCGGAAACCTGCCCAGGTCCACCAGTGCACTCGGTCGCCGTCGCGGTACACGACGGTCGCGTCCGCGCGTGCACGGCTATCCCCTTGTGTCGCTCGCAGAGCCGCCAACTGGGTCGACGCGCGGCGGGTCAGCCGCACCGGCGGATCGGCTCCCGCGTACACGTCACGGATGGCTCTCGTGAGCTCGAAAGACAGGCCGCGAAGTCCCAGGTTCGACCATTTCGCGACACCTCCGGACTTGGCGGGCTCCACGAATGCGCGTCGCCGTGCCCAGTCGATGTAGGTGACCTGCCAGCTCCGGCCTGCCAGTAGCAGCAGCCGGGGGCCCGGGGTGTCGGCGGTGAGAATGGACGGGTCGGTGTGGCCGATCTCTTGGCGTCCGGCGAGAACGGAGAATTGTGGCGGTGCGGTGAACGCGGCGGTCAGGTCGAGGAAATGCCGACGCCCGAAACGCTTTTCGGCGGCGGGGCCGATGTGGAGCAGTCCACCGTCGTCGTCGAGGTAGCCCTGGGCGAGCAGGTGTCGCAGGATCGGCTCGGCGGAATCGTCGAAGGGCGGCAGGCCGTTCCACTCGCGCCGCCACAGTCGGTCGCCGATATTGCGGTGTTGCAACGTGACTGCCAATATCTGCTGCGCGACGAGGTGCCGTGGTTCGGGCGGAGCCGTCACCGGTTCGACCCAACCGCGACCCCACAGCAGCAGCAGGCCTGCGGCTTGCACAAGGGTGTCGTCGGTGGTTGCCAGGAACAGGCAGTTGCGGACGCTGTCGGCGCGGCGACCGGTCCGTCCGATGCGTTGCAGGAACGACGCGACCGTGGTCGGTGCGTCGATCTGGATCACCCGGTCGAGGTCGCCGACATCGATGCCGAGTTCCAGTGTCGACGTGGAGACGATGACGCAGTCACGGGCCTCGGCGAAGGCTTGTTCGGCTCGCGCGCGCTCGTCGACCGACAGCGAGGAATGGGACAGGAACACCGT
Organism: Nocardia noduli; assembly: GCF_019038455.1. Lineage (NCBI taxonomy): Bacteria > Bacillati > Actinomycetota > Actinomycetes > Mycobacteriales > Nocardiaceae > Nocardia > Nocardia noduli. The sequence goes on along the minus strand of NZ_JAFMPL010000022.1, from coordinate 19,100 downwards.
CATCTCGCGTTCCCGCAGCGCGGCGCCCAACTGCTCGACCTGGCGCCGTGAGTCACAGAACACCAGCCGCTTCTCGCCTCGATGCAGCGCGGCGATCACTTTGGCGGCGTTCTCCAAGGATCCGACATAGTCGAGTTCGACATCCCCGGGTGGTGGCGTGCCGACGTCGGTCACCGACGGCAGCGATACGCCGGGGGCGACCACGTGTCCGGGGCGGGTCGTTCTCCCTGATCCCTGTAGCCAGGTGAGCAGTTCGCCGGGGTTGCCGACTGTCGCGGACAGCCCGATACGTTGGATGGATCGACCGGTCACGCGCTGTAGACGTTCGAGCACTGCCAGCAGGTGCCAGCCGCGGTCGTCGCCGGCGAAGGCGTGCACCTCGTCGACGACGACGGCCCGGACATTGCCGAGCAGTTCGTTGTGATCGGTCTTGGTGCCGATCAGCATGGCTTCCAACGACTCCGGTGTCGTGAGCAGGATGTCGGGGTGCTCGCGTCGAATGCGGTCGCGCCGAGAGTTCGTCACGTCGCCGTGCCACAGCGCCGCGCGCCGACCCAGCCATTGCGCGTAGGTGTCGATCCGCGTGACGAGATTGTTCAGCAACGCCTTCAGCGGACACAGATACAGCACCGAAATACCCGTCCAGTGTTGCTGTTCCATGGCGCTGAGCAGTGGAAAGCAGGCCGCCTCGGTTTTCCCGCCCGCTGTCGGCGCCAGCAGTACGGCGTCGGCGCCGTCGAGCAGCGGTGCGATGGCTTCACGTTGCAGTGGACGCAGCCCTGGCCAGCCGAGGGTATTGACGATGTGGTGGACCACCACGGGGTCGAGACGGTCCCACGGCTGGTCGCCGCTCACAGGTCGAGGTCGATATCGTCGGCTCGCACGAGATTGCGCTCGGCGTCGGTGAGTTCGGACGAGGCGACAGTGAGTTTGTAGTGCACCCGCGGATCGAAGTCCGGGAACTGATCGACGCGGTCGAGGACGTCACCGACGAGTTTCTTGAGGAAGATCCGGGGCGCGACACCGACTTTGCCGCCGAGGGTGCCGCCGACCGCCCGGGCGAGGTCGGCGATATAGGCGTCGTCGGCGACCGTCCGGATCCTCGCGGGATCCTCGCTGCCGTCGGCATATAGATCGCGGATCGTGATGCCGAGTGCCACAAGTGATTCCATCGTGAATCCGGTCAATCGAACCTGGACGGCGCGGGGATTGTCGAAGCGTGGTTCGGTGGTGAAATCCACCGCCAGTCGCTGGGCCAACGGCGCGAGACGCTGTACTCCCTGCTGGCCGTCGTAGAACGCGGGTGTGCCGGTGATCAGCAGATACAGTCCCGGGAATCGGCCGGAATAGACCTCGTCGATGAGTTGGCGCAGCGCGTTGAGCGCTTTGTCTCTGGCGTCGGACCGTACCCGTTGCAGGGTCTCCACCTCGTCGAGCACCAGCAGCAGTCCGCGATGGCCACTGTCGCGCAGGGCGGTGAGCAGTCCCTGGAGGAATCCGAAGGCGCCGAAGTGGTCGAGTTCGCCCCGCACACCCGCGGCCCGCCGGGCCGCCGCCGCCACATTCGGCTGTCCACCGAGCCAGGCCAGGATCGCCGCGGCCGTCGCTTCGTCCCCGTCGATGAGGGCCGTGCGGTAACCGCGCAGTGCCATCGCGAACGACGGCGCGTGCCGTGACACCTCGATCAGGCGGGCGGCCATCAATTCGTCGACGGCTCCGAGTAGTGAATCGTCGTCGGCGCCCGCGGCGAGGGCGTCTTCTTCCAGTGCGTAGAACCAGGCGTCGACCACCGAACGGAGGGCGCTGGGCGGGAAACTCGCGGTGGTGAGCCGTTCGGTGAGGCGCCGATACACCGTCTCCAGTTTGTGCAACGGGGTTTCGGTTTCGGAGATCTGTACCTCCGACACCGCGAAGTTGCGCCGCTTGGCGCGCTCACCCAGCCAGCGCGCGAAGAAGGTCTTGCCGGACCCGTATTCACCGCGAACCGCCTTGAATACGGAGCCGCCTGCTTCGACGACGTCCAACTCCGCGTCGAGTGCGGCCTCGAATCGATCGAGTCCGGTGGCGAGCAGATCCAGTCCGGCCTCGGGCACCGCGCCGCGCCGGAGCGCATCGATGACCGCGCGGCGGCGTGCAGCGCTGACGTGGGTCGGCTGGTTACTCACTCGGACAGTCTTACATGGGTGAACGGACGCTCGGCGCGAGCTGTCGCGCCCTCACCGCACATCTCCACAGGTCGGAATACCGACCGGCTACACCAGGTGATTGAGCAGTTGAGCGAAACTCTGTAGTTCGTCGTGATCGGATCGAGGCAACTGTTTCGGGCTGAAGTGCGCGATGAGATTGCGGATGGCACGCTCAGGGTCGAGTTGGCGACGAACAGGCGGCGATCGACGGTGTTCGGCCTTCGTGGATACCTAACCACTGGCATCCGGTTCACCCTTCGCAGCCTGGCCGACGATCGTGCCGCCGCAACGTCCGACCGTCCGCGAGCGTCACCGGCACGCACGCCGTCGACCATCAGTTCCCGCCTCGGGTCGACTCCCACGAAACGATCAACTCGTCTGCGATGGTTCGTGCCGAGATGGTGAGAGGTCTGATCAGAAATGAAACCCCGGATACTTCGCCGCTCGGCAGTGTCATCAGTTCGACGCCATCGACGGCGCGTCCCAGGATGTCGCTGTACGGAAATTCCGGACCGACGTCGAAGGCTGTATATTTGCCGGACCGGGCAACATAATCGATATTTTCCGGTGTCATCTTCCCGTCGAATGGATCCGTCCATCGTTCGGTGCTGACACGTAGCCGTTCACCATCGGCACCCGAATCGAGAAGCAGGATGGAGGAATCGTCGAATGAGAACTCGACAGCTCCTTCCGACGTTTCGACATCGTCCCCGAACACGTAGAAAATTCGGCGTACAGATGTGACGGTCTTGCCGCGCACACCGACGAGTTGAATTCGGATGCCTTCCGTGTCGGCGCCGTTCACTGAGAAGTTTCCGTATCGCTTCGGAATAGCGGTCGTGTGCTGCTTGCGCGGCTCGGCGCATCAGTTCGATCCCCTCCGAGCTTCGTCAGCACCGGCGGACCATTCGCGGAATGCTGCGGCCTGTGCGTCGGCGGCAACCCTGTTATCAGCGAGTCCGCGACCTGTTGCACATATTTGCCCAGGTCTGTCACTTCATCCGGCACCAGGGCGAAATCGGCTCGGAGACCGCCTGATTCGTCCGCCATGTACTTCTCCTTCGTGCTCCACCTCACACCGAGTGGGACTGCACGCGGTGAGGCGTCGATCGTTCCATGCCTGCGCAGCGAGGTCGCCACACCGATTAAGACGTATCGGCGGCGGTTGTGGTTCCATCGACTGTGGGCGTCGCGATCAGAGTCACCGCAGACCGAATTGAGTGCGCAGCAAGCCCACGTGCAGCCGCAACGTCCGACCGTCCGCGAGCGTCTCCAACACCTGCGCCCCGTCCACATTGAGCAACTGCCCGAGGATCGCGGCGAATCCCGCCGCCCGGGTGGGCGGATCGCCGACTCGTTGGGCGAGCGCGGTGGTCGACTGGGGTCCGTTGAGCAGCGCTCGGATCGCTTTCTCCAATTTGCCGGTCGGTGGTTTGCGTGCCAGTTGATCGAGTTGGGTGGCGAACACTTCGGAGGTGAGCAGTCCGGTGACCAGGTCTTCGGCGGCATTTGTCGGTTCGGGGACAGGGGCTGCGACGGGCAGGGGGATGTCGAGGGTGATCTGGTTGGTCAGCTTCTCGGCGGCCTTGGCGGCGACACGGGTCCGTGCCTTGCGTTCGACGGCAGGGGTGGGCTGCTGCGGTAGGGAATCGGTGTCGTCGCGCCACCATTCGGGTCGCTGGTCGCCGAGTTCACGCCAGCCGGTGGGCGGGGTGGCGATGAACGGCAGGAAGGCCAGGACCGGGATGGTGATTTCGGCCAGGGCCGCGCCGCCGTGATAGCCCGCTTTCTGCGCGGTATAGCGAGAATCGTTGTCCCACAGGGCGACGATCGAGGCGCCCGGTTCGGGCCACACGACCCGGGGGCCGCGTAGGGCGATCTCGGTCTCGGCGCGGCGGTCGTACTCGCCGGTGGGCAGACGGTGCCGGGCGGATTCGACGGTGGTCGCTTCGACGGTCACACCGTGCCGGTCGATGACGTGCCCGTGGTCGCTGGTGATGAGTACGACCATGTTCTGCGCGGTCGCGACCGACACCAGTGCGCGCAGGTCACCGATTTCGCGGGTCTGCCAGTCGGCGTCGTCGAGTTTGGCTTCTTTTGACAGGCGGTCGTCGATGGTGTTGAGCACCACCGCGACATGGCAGTCGGGGTCGGCCAGGGCCGCACCGAGGTCGGCTCCGAAACGTTCGCCGGGCCTGCTCCGCAGGTCGTTCTTGTGGAAGACCGCAGCCCGCTTGGCGCCCCAGAACGGGTGTTGCGGGAAGAGACGCTGTTCGGTCTTCTGGTCGCCCTTCATGAGTTTTCCCGCGAACAGCGAGGTGCGTGAGACGGCGGTCAGGCTGGGCAGCGCGGCGGCCATGCAGCGCCGGTAGGGCTCGCCCGATCCGGGCAGCGGATCGTATTCGCCGAAGGAGCCGCGCAGTTCACCGGCGAGCTGGGTGGCGATGGCGGCGCTCATGCCGTCGACGATCACCAGCAACACCCGGTGGTCGGCGGCGAGTGGGCGTACGACCCGGTGCAGGAAGGTCTCGACGGTGAGCATCGCGCCCGGCGAGGTGCCCGATTCGGTCCACACCGCGAGGTTCTTCGCGAATTCACGATCGAATTCGCGGCGCAGTACGCGGGCGCGGGTGGCGATGGTCTCGAAGGCGACGCGCAGGGCGGGGTCGTCGTCGCCGCCCGCGTCGAGGTAGTCGATGGCGCGGTCGGCCCAGGCCGTGTCACGCATTTGACGGTCGAGGGCGGCGGCGACGCTGCCACAGGTGGGATCGGGGTCGGTGTGCAGCCAGCGGGTGAGACGCTGGGCCATGCGCACCCGGCCGATGCGCACCCGGTGGTCGGCGGCGAGGTCGTGGGCCCGCAGGGCGGTGACGGCGGTGTCGATCTCCTGGATCGCGCCGCGTCCGAGGGCGGTGCCCGCGGCGGTGAAGCGGGCTTCCAGACCCGCGGTGAGCAGGGGGCTGCGCTGGGCGGCGGTACCCGCGCCGAACTGGCGCACGAGCGCGTCGGCGCGCGCGAGGACGGTATCGGCGGATTTGCGTGCGCTGCGCGCGAATTCGTCGGTTTCGTCGTGCGGGTCTTCGGAGGAGCGCGCCTTCACCAGTTGGTCGCGCAGGTAGTCCTCGCAGATACGACCGAAGGTTTCCAACAGGCGGTCGAGGCGTTCGCCGACGGCGGGCGGATGGTCGCCGAGCCAGCGTTCGACCCGTCCGCGTGCCTGATATACGGCGCTGTCGCTGCCCGCGTGGCTCCACAGTGCCGCACACACCAACCCGTAGGCGATGGCTTCGGAGCCGTGGCCGGTCCGCGCCAGCGCGGTCACCACGGCTCCGGTCGCACCGGATTGTTCTTTCTCACTGAGGAATTCGACGATGCCGTCGCGTTCGGGCGCGCGCAGGTCCAGGAGCAGTTCGGGTCCGCCGGGCTGCTGGGACCATTCGAGCAGTGCGAGCGGGTCGATCCGGTCCACATCGCCGCTGATGCCCAGCCGGCGGGTGGTCAGCGCGGTGAGGGCGGGAACCCGCGACAGCACCCCTCCGGCCAGCGCCGTCGGCCACCCCTGGGCTCCGCTCGCGTCGAGCAGTGCCTCACAGGCCCAGCTCGCCCGTTTGAGCAACGGGTCGAGATCGGTCGCGCCGAAGGCGTCGCGAACGATGTCCCACCTGTCGACCGTGTGGATACGACCCCGGTGGGTGCGCACCAGAATGGCCGGATCGAGGTCGTGTTCCTCGACGTCGGTGAGCACCACCAGTACCCGCGGGTCCGGAGCGATCTCGCGCGCGTGCGCGAGCACCGTTTCGTGCACCGCGAGCGGAGACGTGGCGACCGATACACGAGACCGTCGCCCGTCGGCGAGCGTGAGAACGGCCTCACCCTCCCATTCCGGTTCACCGCGCAGCAGCAGTGTGACGGGATCGCCGGGCGTGCCGAGCACCTCGGACAGCCGCTTGTGGGAGGCGAGGTATTGCGCGACGGTCGTGCGCGACAGGCGTAACGCCGTGGTCGCGGTGGCTCCGATCACCGGACGACTTTCCACGTGATCTCCACGGTCGCATCGGGTTCCAGCTCGGACAGTTCGGCGTGGAGTCTCGCGATCGATTCCCCAGCGGTCGCCGTGTAGATGCCCGATGTCGCCTTGGACCGTGGCGCGATGGGGTCGAGTGGTGGATTGCTGGTGGGGGTCGCGAGGTCGACGTCATCGGCCCGGTCGGTAGTCCGCTCGGACACCGGCTGTGGCGGTGTCACCGCGACCGGCGGATGGGCGGCACCTTCGCGAGCCCTGCGTTCGGCCTCTTCGCGGGCTTGCCGTTCGGCCTGTTCGAGACGTCGGCGAGTCAACGCGGTGATCTTGGTATCGGCGGCACGCAGCGCCTCGACCAGATCACCGGAACGCTGGTCGGCGCGGGCGGTGCCGCGCAGCGAGTCCAGCAGCGTCGCGCCCTCGGGGCCGAGGAGTTTCGCCTGCTCCAGGTTGTGCCAGGCCGCGTGGGTGAGTGCCGAGATCACCTTCTCGGCCGATTTGATCGAGGTCGCCAGACGGTCGGCGCTGACCTCGCCGAGGTCGAATCCGGCGAGCGCTTCGACCGTCTTCTTCGCACCGGCCGATCCGCCCCCACCGGAGGTGAGCACCGTCAACAGTTCGAGCGACCGCCGGGCCAGCGCCAACCGTTCGCCGGGCACGCTGTCGTCGAGCCGAAGGAATTCCGCGTGCTTTTCCAACTGTTCGACCAGTCGCGCCGCCACATCGCGGTACCTGCCTGCTGTTTCGTTGATCTGGCGGGCGAACTGCTGCACCGGACCGCCGCGTCGCAGCGTCGGCGGCTTGTCGCCGAAGATCACCTCGAACCGGTTACGGGCGGTATCCCAATCCGTTTCGCTGGGCAGCGGTTGGGTGCGCAGCGCGTCACCGGCCGCGATCCTGCCGAGATCCGGCGGGTCGATCGGCACACCGCCGCGCACCCAGATCCGGTCGTCCATTTCGGCGAAGGACGCGATCACCAGGTTGGCGATATGCGGTTCCAGCCCGCGCGGCTGCGGCTGGTCGATCCAGTCACCGAGCGAGATCACCGACAGGTCGCCGGTGCTGCCCGCGTGCTGGGCCGACCTGCGGAAGTCGTCCGCCCACCGTTTCGACAGCTCGAAATACGCTTCCTTCTGCTGTCCCAGGCCGAGCGGTTCGGCGATGCGGCGCATGAGCGCGCGGTCCTTCGCGGGCACCTCGGCACGGTTGTCACGCGCCTCGGCCGCACTTTTCACTTGGGCCAGAACGATTTTCGCGTCGGCCGGTTTGACCGCCGTGCCGGTGCCGTCCGGGTCGAGGTTTGGATGTTCCGGGTACTGGTGGGCGAGCAATTTGCCTGAGAGCCCGCGGATGGCGTCGTGCATCGACTGGCCGATGGAGACGGTGAGGCCGTCGACATCGGGCAGCGGATGGAACAGATCTTCCAGTTCGTTGGTGACGTCGTCGGGTTTGCGTTCGGCGAGACCGTAGGCCTGTTTGAACGTGGCGAGCACCCGTTTACGCAGGGTTTCGCGCTGGGATTCCAGCAACTGTTTCGCGCTGGCCCGATTGTCGGGGTTGAGGTGCTGGGCGTACTGGGTGTCGAACCGGGCCGGGTCGGCCAGGGCTTTGCTGACCACGAGCAGACGGCGGAAATCCTCCCAGCGGGGTTTGGTCAGATGCGAGGGCAGCCACGCCACGGTGCGCGGATGGTGCTCGCCCTGTTCGGCTTTGAGCCGCCGGATGCGGTCGGCGTCCTCGATCGGGCTGAGGATGCCCTCGTCGTAGGGCAGGTCGATGATGATGCGCCAGCGGCCCTCGTAGGCGGGTTGCAGATCGTGGTTGGGCAGCGCGTCCTCGTCGCTGACATTGCCGAACACCACTTCGGCGACGCGATTCGAGCCGCGCCAGACGAACCGCAGTTCGTCGGCGTCGAAGCGCCCGTTGGCGCGGTCGAGCCCGAATTCCTCGGCGAGCAGATCGCGGGCCAGCGCGAGCCGGTTGGCTGGATTGTCGTTGACCTGCGCGTTGGCGAGCACCGATTCCACGTCGACACCCGAGAGTTCCAGCCGCACACCCGGATTGGCCTCCGTCCCGGTGGATTTGATCTCCGGGAACCGGGCGGCCCATTCGTCGATCACATGTTTGATCACACCCTCTTCCCGTCCGGGAATCATGGTGGTGATCGAGCCGTGGTTGAGTGCGCCGAGACGGCGAATGGTCAAGTCGCGCAATGCCGGAACGCTCGGGGCCAGTGCCGCGAGCAGCACGGTGCAGGCGAGCCGGTTCTGCCCGACGAATTTCTTGCAGTTGCCTTCGAGTTTGGGGTCGGTGACGGTGTCGCGCCGGTGCAGGTAGGCGTCGATATCGTCTTCAGTGACCTCGCAGGTACTGAGCAGGTAGGGGCGCAGCCGGGTTTTGTAGAGCTTGTCGGCGGCGTCGAACAGCACCTTCTTGTCAGCGACGAACGGCTTGTCCCCGCCACGGGTGAGCTGGGAATACAGGTCGCCCAACGGAACCAGGTCACCGAGGCGAAGTTCGTCGCGGTGGTCGGCGAGCAACTGGCCCATGAGTTTGAGGCCGGTGCGGGAGCGCTGCAAGGCCGCCGAGATGTGGACGAGGGTGTCGAGGAAGGCGGGGGAGAACGGGTAGCTCAACCGGAAGGAGGCCTCGTCGGCGCCGGTGGTGCTCTCGTCGGAACCGAGCAGCGTGTCCCACACCTTGGGGCCGAGCCGTTTGGTCTTGTCGAACGCGGCATCCATGGCCGCCGCGGCATCATCGTCGCGCGGTTTGAGCAGGCGCGCGTGCGCGATCTGCGGCAGGTTGCGGTCCTCGAGACTGATCAGGTCGAACCGGCCCGAGGCATGGTTGAGCGCGTCCTGAATCGCCGATTCGGCCGCGCCCGCGAGTTCTTCGCCGACGAGTTCGCGCAGGTCGCGCTGGCGGGCGATGAACGACACGATCGGAATCGCGCGCCGCGCGTCACCGCCCTCGCGGAAGTTGGTGATCTTGCTGGCTTCCCGAGCCACCCGCTTCTCGTCGTGGATGAGGCTGGCCAGCCACAGAATGAGTTCGTCGAGGAACAGGATGACGGCGTCGTAGCCGAGCGATTTCGCGTGCGCGGCAATGACACTCAGACCGGCGTCGAGGGAGATGAACCCGCTCTCGTCCTCGGCGGCGCGCGCCGCGAAACCGGGCAGCAGGTGGGTGCCCGCGTCGTTGACGAGTTTGGCGCGCAGTTCCGGCGGGGTGCTCGGGTGCACCAGGTTGAGCGCGCCGCCGTCGTGGGATTCCGAGGCGGTCAACGCGGTGTCGACCTTCTCGGTGGTCCAGAACGCGACGGTCTCACCCCATTCGTCGTCCTCCTCGCCCGACTGCCCCTTGTTGAGGACATCCAGGAACCGCTGCTCACCCATGGTTTCGCGCAACGACCACAGATCGGTGAACAGCGCATCGGTGCGATACACCGGCGGAATCGGCGCTTCGGGATGTTTCGCGCGGACGAAATCGACGTACCCGCCGAGCACCCGCTGCTCCATCGCCTTGGCGTCGATCATGTGGTACGGCACCATCAGGAACTTCTTGCCGTCCGACAGCAGCCAGTCGTGTGCGGAGACCACCCCGTCGAATTCGGTGCGCGACCGCGCCGCCGGATTACCGGACAGCAGTGCGTACAGCACCGCCATGAAATGCGATTTACCGGCACCGAACGAACCGTGCAGGAACGCCGGTTTCGACGTGTTGCCGTCCAACGCGGATTTGATCAGGTCGAGCGCCTGCTTGAAATTGTCGAGCAGTCGGTCGGTGAGCACATAGTCCTGCACCGCCTTCGTCGACCCGGCCTCGGTGACCGCGTCGGCGAGGGTGAGCACATAGTCCGACCCGGCGACATGCTCCTTGATATCGATGAGGTCGCGCAGCAGCGGACGCTGATCCATCAGTTCTCCCCCTCCGCCACGGCGGCCTTCTTCTTCGTGGTGCGCGCGGTGGTTGTGCGCCGCCCCCGCACGGGAGCTTGCGGCCGCCACTCGCGCAGCGCGTCATCGGTGAGCCCGTGCTCGTCCTGGCGGTCGCGGCGATCACCAGCGAGGAAGGTCGACGGCGCGATACCGAAATCCGGGTCGACCTCGTTGTGCCACTGATCCAGCCACGGCTGCAACTCCAGCAGGCCCGTCAGGAACGGCGTGATCTCCTCGGCCGAGAGACTGTGCTCGGCCAGATGGATGGCGATCGCCATCGCCTGCTCACGATGATCCCAGCCCGCCCAGCCGTAGAGGCCGGGGGTGCCGACGTTGGTGGCACCGTAGGAGATGAAACGTTCCTTGGGCACATCGAGTTTGCCGCGCGCCTGCCAGAACGAGGTGCGCACGAAGTCGGCGGAGGTGTACTTCGGCGGCACCGGGATGGTGTCGCGGAAGGTGTTCTTCGCGTGACCGTCGGGCATGGCGTCTTCCTGACGCTGCATGTCCCAGACGTGCTCCCAGTCGGCGCGCTTCTTCAGGCCGGAAGGCTTGTAGCGGAGGGCGGCGACGAAGGGGACGTGTTCCTCGGTGATGAGGTCGGCGACCACCTTGGACAGGTCGGTGTGGGGGGCGTAGAGGGCTGCTACCGAGACGAAATCGGTGTCGGCGGCGAGGCGGTCGGTGAGGCGGGACAGGGTGAGGATCCGGGGTTGGGTGTTGTCGTCGAACCAGATGTCGCGGGATTCCATGCGGTCGAGGAGCCAGGAGCGGAGAGCCTTCTCCTGCATGGCATCCCAGCCCTCGGTTGCCCAGCGGCGCTTGTATTCGGGGCGTTCGATCATGCCGATGGCACGATTGGACTCGATGACTTCGATGCGGCGTCGGACGAGGTTCTTGTACGATTCGGGCCAGTGCGAGGGAACTTCGGCTGTGTGGGCATATCGGTGACGGGAGAACCACTCCGATGAAGAAGTCCCGTTGGCTATGCATCGCGCGAGGACGATTTCAAAAGCCCTCTCACCGGGATCGATCGTCGGTAGATCTGAATCTCCGGCAGTAAGATCCTGTTCGGAGAGTCCGTACTGAGAGTATGTCTGCCAGTCGAGTTCTTCTTGAGTGGCAATCATTTTACCTCGAATAATGTGCCATCTTTCCTTAATCTCGCGAATTCTTTCGCCGGTGGGAATCTCCCTGCGGCACAGGATCGCCGGGCTTGCGTTTTCTAATTGCTGGACCAAGCACTCGATTGGCGTGGTCGATATTGAGGTAAAATTTGAAGGGATCGGAAATTGCTTCAGGCTTGTGCTGTTGAATTGATAAAATTCCTCCCACTTCTCTCCGCGTAGCCCCTCGTTGACTCCGCCGCTGCCCTTGCTGTGGCACGTCATCTTCAGCCAGAAGCAGGCGGTGGAGCTGTTGAGTAGATTCAGCAGTTGCAGATGCTCCTCCTCGCTCGCTCCTTCGGGCAGCTTGATCACCGGTGCGGTTTGCTTGAAAACCTTGCCGCCTCGGTCAAGCGCAAAATGGTTGTGTGTCGCCACTTCTGCATAGGATATCGACCACGAACTAGCATTCTGATCTTTGGGAATTTGATGCCATTCGTACCAGGTGCGATTCGATTTGAAGTATGTTTCGCCGGAAAATGTGGCACGATTCCCTAGCTCGTTCCGAAATGGCCAGAGTCCTGGGGAATTTTCGGCAGACCGTGGCAATGGCTCAAATGAATTACTGTTATCATAGGGAAAGAGCGCGGAATCTTCTGTATGGGCGACCCAGTCCCTAACATCTGTTCCAGAACCGATCGCGCGAATGTATGGTTTGAGGTCTACTGGCCAGGAAGTTGTTTTACGTACCATGATTTCGTCGGCATGGGTCATGCCAACAAAACCTATTCTTGTGGCGGTTTTCCCGAGCTTTGCTGTCTCGGATCCCTCGATGGCTTCTAATACTTCTCGGCCTTGGTCGAGAAGTATCCATGGCGGTTTCGAGAAGTGCCGGTCTCGGGCGAGGTTATCGGCCGAAATCCATTGGCCTGCGTAGGGTGCTTTGTCGATATTCTCTACGATTGCACGCCATACCAGTCCGTTTGAAGGGCTCGAAGGAATTTCTGGTTCACCTCGGGCGCTCCTGACTGTGCGAATTGTCGCACCTCTGATTTTCCCGCTTCTGCGTGTTCCGATTAGGATTACGGTAGGCGTGCCGTGTCCAGGAATATAGGCGCCAGAGGTATCGATGATCTCCGTAAGTTCCACGGTGTGTGCAAAAAACTCGGCGATCAGTTTCGAGCCAAATTCACGTTTCATAAATGAGTTGGCGGTAATTTGTCCAACTCGTCCGAATCTACGTCCTTCTGAATCGCCTAGGCGGGCAAGTTCAAAAAATCTCTGAGCAAATGGTATGGTAAGGGCATATAGGCCGGAGCAGGTTTTGTATAATCCCCGATAGAGTTCGTTGAGACTCTTGTCTTTTGGGGTAATATACGGCGGATTCCCCACCACGACGTGATACCGACCCGATTCCAGAATCCCCGGATACTCGTGCACATCCTCCGTCGCATACGAGTGCTCCGCCAACGGATCACGCTGATCCCCGTCGAACGTCAACTCCAACTGCCGCGCCTTGATGAGTGAATCCCCGACCGCCAACTTGATCGGCCACTCGTACCGCGCCGCCTGCGCCAGCGTCCGCACATTCGCGGCAGCCATGGCCGCGACGAGGAGCCGGAACCGCGCGATGGCGATGGCGAACGGGTTGATGTCGACACCGTGAACGGAGGAGAGAGCGGCATGCACCCGCTCGTGCCGGTCCTTGGTGGGCTGTTCATCCGCCCACTTCCGCGTCAACCGCCGGAACGCGCCGAGGACGAAGTGCCCCGACCCACAGGTGGGGTCGATGAGTTTGATATCGGCGTAACCGAATTCACGCAGGGCGGGTTCAAGGGTGCGATCGAGGATGAATTCCTCAACGAACTCCGGCGTTTGGAGCAACGCGTAGTTCTTGCGGATGTCTTCGGACAGATCCTGGTAGAGGTCGCCGAGGAATCGCGTGTCCCAGCCTTCGATGCCGTCATCATCGAGCGGGTCGGTGAAATCGTGGACGAGAACACCGAGCCCGTCACGGGTGCGCCAGAATTCGATGAGTTCGCGCGCACCGTCGTGGGAGAGCGGGATCTGGTAGAGGGCATTGTGATTGGGGTCGAACAGGAGTTTGCCCGCCTGTCCCGCGCCGAGTTCGGCGAAGGCGTGTTCGAGCCAGCCACGGTAGGTGGGGTCGGGGTCGGATTCGACGTAGGCGTCGTAGCGGGCGTGGGCGAGTTCGCGACGGTCGTCGGTGGAGCCGGTGAGATAGGGGTCGGCGACGAGGTGGTTGTCCTCGCAGAAACGCACGAACACGCTGCCGAGCACCCAGGCGACGGCGACCTGGGTGACGCGTTCGTCGAGCCAGGAGGTCTCGGTGGCGGCGGTGCGCTTCAGTTTCTTGGCCTGGGCCCATTCGTCGTGCAGGCGGGCCTTCACCTCGGGCAGGGCGCGCAACTGTTTGTGCAGATCGCCTTCGACCGCGGTGACCTGTTTCTTCAGGTCGGTGAGCAGTGCGGCGCGGTCGATCATGCGGTGGCTCCTGTATCGGTAGTGGCGGTGGCGCGGTGGATATTGCGAATCCAGGCTTCGGGCAGGGAAATCCACTCGTTGAGAGCGGACTGGTACGGTACGGCCTCCGCACCCAGATGCGGTTGGCGCAACGGATCGGACTGCGGACACAGCAGCCACAGGCCGCCTTTGCCGCGTCGGGACTGTTCGGCCAGACGACTCAGTAGGTCCATGGCGTCGTAGCGGGCGAATACGAGGGTGTCGTTGAGCAGCAGGGGGCCGTCACCGGCGATCATCTCGGTGATCTCGGCTTCGATGCGACCCCACGCGGTACGGGTGTACTCCCTGAATTTCACTGCCGCCTTTGAACCCGGTTCGGCGATATCGGCGCGCAGGATCGTCTCCCAGGTGGGTTTGGTGCCGGGGGGGACCAGTTCGTGCATGGTCGCCAGGAACAGCGCCGTAACCGATAGAGGCCGCGCCGAGAATCGTTCCCGCAGTTCGCGGATGGCGTCGTGGTTGGCCGAGGTGGGGTGGGTGGGGGCGGTGAGCACCCGGAAACCGTCGCGCAGAGCCGCACCGGTCAGCAACTCCTCGGCGCGAGCGGCCTTGGCCACGTTCGGGTCGTCGGAATAGCGGCCTGCCGCCTGCGTGCTCACCACCGTCGACCAGCGAGGGGTGTGGGCGGTGAAACTGGATTGCAGGTCGGCGTGCTCGGGCAGGTAGCGCTGCACGTGGGTCTCGGCATGGGTGCCGACGGTCAGGTCGAAACCGGCCTCGCGCAATGCCCTGGTGAGCTCCGCGGTGGGAAGGCCGCGGTCGCTGCCCGCGATCTCCAACTCCGGGAAACGGGCGAGGATGCGTTCGAACACTCGCTCGGCGCTCAGGCCGGGCTGGAGATTCAACGGCAGATCGTGGGTGAGGGTGAGCAGCCCGGCCTGGGTGAGCCGCACGGCGCGCACCAGCGGGAGATCACGCGGGTAGATCTCGAGCCGGGGTGTCACGGCCGCGTGCCGGGACGCGGCGACAGCCACCTGCACGAGACGGCGCTCGTCCAGGGCGAGAGAGCCAGGAGGTGGGGTGATCGCGCCGAGCCGGTCCAGCACGGTCCCCGCGGTCGGCAGGGTTTCCTGGGCGGCCAGCTGGTCGGCGGTGCGGCCAAGGCGCAGCGCGTATTCCGCGAGGGCGTGACCGCCGGGGGTGTCGGGAGCGGAGTCCTCGTTGAACTCCAACGCCAGCACCACCACCGGGGCGGCGCCGGATTCCCGTTTCTGCATGGCGAGGAAGGCGGCCTCGTCCGGGGCGAGCTGCTCGACCTCCACCACCACGCGCACAGCCGCCAAACCGAGGGCGCGGCGCTGGACGCGCTCGTGCAGGCGGGTGCCGCGACGGGCGATCAAGGCATCGGCGAGTTCAGTGGCCGCGGCGACCCGGCCGAAACCTTCCAGCAGTTCCAGGACCTGATCGCGCAGCGCCTGCACCGCCGGATCCTTCTTCCACTGCTGCCGTTGCGTTTTCAGCAATTGCGCGACCCGGGCGGACGTGAGACCCAGGGTCTCGGCCACCGCCGTCTGCGTCGGCCAGGCATCCAGTTCCGCCAGATCGCCCGCGCCGGGAATGCGCAGCACCCGCGCCACGGCGTCGACCTTGTTGCCGTTGGATTTGGTGCGTTCGGGCACGAAACGCGCCGCCAGGGTGTCCAGGCTCAGGGTACGCAGCAGGCCCGCGCCCAGATCCGCCTCGGCGGCGGCGAATTCGGCCTTGGCCTCCTTGCGGGCCGCCGGAGCCAGCGGGGCGGGTTCGTCCTTGCCGAGACGGCGGCCCCACTCCCTGAGCCGATCCTGGATCTCGCGGCGCGCCCGCACACCGAGACCGGGGGCGTTGATGAGTTTTCCGCGTCCGTGATCGAGGAATTCGGCGACCGTGTTCACGCCGAGCCCGTAGAGGAACTGTTCGGTAGCGGTGGTCAGACCGGCCTGGGACAGGTGGGTTTCGAGGGTCGCCTGATCGGCGATACGCCGCCGCTGCTCCTCCGGGGCCACCACATCGACATCGGCCGCCGGTTCGGGATGGCTGCTCAGCGGACGCGACGGCACCGAACGCGACATGTCGAGGAAGATCTTGCGCCAGGCGTCCCGCATCGGCTTCAGGTCCGGGAAGCGTTGCGCCACATCGCGATGCAGCGCCTTGCGGAAGAAGGCGATCAGGCCGTCGCGCACCGAGGGGTCGAAGGCGTCGGCGGCCACCGTCGGATACGGGAACTCGGCGGCGTCGAGCTGACGGGGCAGCACACTGCCGTCGCCCCAGCGCGGCAACTCACCCGAGGCCATCTCGTGCAGGGTCGCCGCCAATGCGTAGCGTTCGGCGGAGGCGTCGTAGACACCGCGGATCAAGGTGCCGACGAAAGGATCCAGATAGCCGTCGGTGCCCGCCTCGGTGTTCTGCACGGGATACCCGGCCAGCGAGAAATCGATCAGCACCAGTTCGCGAGTGCGGTTGGGGCGCACCCGGATCGCGATATTGTCCGGTTTCAGATCGCGATGCCAGACACCCTCGCCCTCGAGGAAGTCGACGGCGGCGAACAGATAGTCGCTGTAGGTCTCCAGACGTCCCACGCGCAGGCGGCCGTTGTCGCGAAGTTCACGGGCCACGGTCTCCTCGGTGCGGTGGCCGGTGTCGCCGTCGAGGCCCTGCTCGTCGCCCACGTACTCCAGCACGAGCGCGGTCCGGCCGCCGAGGGTGAGCACACCCGGATCGACCACATCGATCACACCCGAATGCCGCCGCAGACCGCGCAATACCGCCGCCTCGCGTTCGAGCAGTTCCGACCGGTCGTTGGACAGCGCCACCTTCAACACCACGTAGGTGCGCGCGCCGCGTTCGGCCGGGTCGGCCCGCAGATCGCGCACGAGTAGCGCACGGCTCGTCGAGCCCGTGCCGAGACGGCGGCGCACCAGCCAGCGACCGTCGAGCACATCGTCGCGGACGGCCTCGAGCGGGTCCTTGTCGTCGGCGGGGGCCTCTTCCTCGTCGGGGGTGGTGAGGGCCTTCTCGACATCTTCGAGCAGTTCGAGGAATTCGTCCATCGAGGCGAGTCGACGCGACGGCCGGTAATCCGTCGCCGCCGCCACCAGCAGATCGACATCCGGTGGCAGATTGTCGACGAGTGCTCCGGGACGCAGATCCTCACCGGCTTCCAAGCGGGTCAGCAGTTCCGTGTGTGAGGCGGCCGGAGCTTTGCCGGTGACCAGCAGATAGGTCAACATGCCGAGGCCGAACACATCCATGGCGACCGGGTCGGGGGAGGCGGCCGACACCTCCGGCGCGAGGTAGGCGTCCGAACCGGCCGAAAGGTGCTGAGCCGACAGCAAGGTCGGGGCGTGCCGCGTCATCGTCGCGGCGGTACCGGCCGAACGCTGGGTCGCGACCTGCCAATCGGAGATCTGTAGGCGCGGAGCCCGCCAGCGTTGCGCCTCGCTTGTGCCGGGACGCGGAATCACATGGATCGAACGGGCCGCCAGCGCACGGTGATACAGGCGTCCGGAATGTGCCGAACGCAAGGTCTCCGCGAGTTGGCGCACCAGCCCGACCCGATCCCCGATATCCAGCGCGTCACCGTGACGGGCCAGATAGTCGTCGAGGTGCAGGCTTTCGGGGTGGTAGCGGAAGATCAGCGCCGGACCCGCCGTGTGACCGGACGGATCGAACATCTCCAACTGCACCGCGCCCGGATGCCGGAATCGGCGCAGCACAGCGGCTTCGCGGCGCGCGGCCGCGTCCACCGACCTGCGGGCTTCCTCGTCGGCGCCGCGTTCCCGCAGATAGATACGCACCCGCGCCGGTTCGCGCAGCTCGGAATGGGTGGCCAGATAGTCCTGCCAGGACGGGCCCGTGTCCAGCGGTGTGCGTTCCAGCAGATAGGGGCCGACGGTGAAATCCGCGTCACTGCGCCGGATACCGGCCTGCTCGAGCGCCTGCTTGATCGCTTGCGCCCGTTGTTTGCTGATCGTGTGCCGGACGTCGCGCACCGGCGCGTTCAACCGCTCGAGCAACTCCCGGATCGTGTGGGTGTTGGCGCGGTCACCGGCCGGGAGCTCGAATCGCAGCTTGGGGTTCGTCAGGCACACCGCCGCGCTCAGGAAGACGCGCGCGCCGCCGTCGCCGAGCAGGCCCGCGAGCTCCTTGCTCTTCTGGTTCACCAGATGCAGCGGATTGCGATAGAAACGGCGATCACCCCGGGTAGTGGTCTGTACCCAGTCGCCGCCCTCGCCGGAAAGCCTGCCGCTCCAATCCTTCAGTTCGATCATGAGGACGCCGTTCGGGGCGACCACCAGCAGATCGACCTCGCGCACGTGTCCGGTGCGCGCGGTGAACGTGAAATTCGACCAGGCGAACCACGGGTCGGCGTTCGGCAGCTGCGTCCGGATCGCCTCCAGCCCCCGGCGCTCGTGCTCGAAACTCGACTCGGTGACCGTCGTCCACCGATCGTCGTCCATACGCTGCGCAGTCCTGTTCTCGTCGTCGCGTCGACCACCCGACCCCCGCGCGTGCGACAGACGGTGCGATCCCCACACCACCGGTGCGGAATGTTGCCTGCGGGCGGTCGCCGCCACTCCGAGCCCACCCGTAGCAGCAAACATTAGCCTGCCCCGGCAACACGTCGGATGATTCGCCGATCTGTGCCAAAAATCCGCTGCCGGGCCGTGGAGTGCATCGACGCGCACCGCGGTTCTGTTTCACCGTCGTCGAAGGCGGTGCGACTACTCGTGGATCCAGACGCAGCCGGTGACATTGATGACGTCGCCGTCGTGGAGCCGGACATAGGAGGCGCCGGTGTAGGACTGGATATCGATGAGTTCCGAGCTGCGGGCGCCCTTGTAGGGCAGCCATTCGATGAAACAGGCACCGTAGTCGTCCGCGCGTGGGCCGGACGTGGAGTAGGTGCCCGACACGACATCCTGACCGACCACCTGCATGCCCTCACGCAGGCGAGAAGCGGGTTCGGCTTGGGCGATACCGGAGGCGAGTGCAGTCAGGGCGCCGCAGGCGATGACGGTGACGAGTGTGCGGTACATGGGTGTGATCCTTCGCGTCGAAATGTGGTCGTCGCGGTCAGCGGTTGCCGGCGACGAGGTAGTGGATGAGCCAGATCGGCAGCCACAGCCCGCAGGAGATGAGCGAGAGCACCAGGTGCAGTCCGTGCGGAAACGCGCGCTGCACGATCGGACCGCCGTACCCGTTGTGCTGCACGACGTTCATCAGGGGATACGCGGCGGGTTGCGGCGGATACGGCGGTGGATACTGCGGTCCCGCCACGGGCTGTGTGTAGTGCGGGGCGGTCGTCGGGGGCTGCGGATGGGGATAC
>NZ_JAFMPL010000229.1:0-1518 GCF_019038455.1 Nocardia noduli | reverse complement strand
CTGGGGGACCTATCCACCGAACACGCGGGACCGGCACGCGTGCAACCGCATTCACGGCTGTTCGTGGCGGTGTGTGAGTGCCTTGCCGGTTCGTGCTCGCGGCGGTGACAATCGATGCAGGGGTTCAGGCCCCGGAAGAAGGGGGTGCTGAATTGATGTCGTGGTTCTCCGCCGAGGCGAGATTGCGTCGGGTCCAGGGGTGGTTCGACGAGGGGAATGTGAGGCGGCTGCATCAGGAATTCAGACGTTGGAACACACCGCAGGCGCTGTCGGCGCTCACCGGCATCATGGCCTCCGGCCCGGACGGCTCGGCCTCGCAAGCCCGGGATGTTCTCGAGCAGTTGGGCGTCGATCCGGAGGCCCTCGCCGGGGTGATCAACTGCGTGGTCACCGGCGAGAACGAAAAGCTTTCCCGGGCGCGACAGTTCGGTTGCGGCCTGACACCGGCGGCGGTGTCGTTTCTTCTCGCGCCCGCACCGAACCCCGACCGATTCCCGTACAAGCCGAAGGTGCGCCTGATGGAGTACCTCTCGTCGAACCGGAACACTCGGGCGCTGACCGACTCGCTGACGGCCGTCGTCTCCGACACCACCGAGAACCCCGCGCGTGGCAACGTGGCGGGATTTCTCAGCAGCACCGATCACCCCGCACTGCTCGAGGCACTCGAAGCCAGGTTCGACGACCTCATCGCCGAAGCCCTCACCCAGAAACACGACGAGCGACATCACAGGCGTGTCACCGTCGGCGCTCCCGAGGCCCTGCGCCGATTGTGGACACCGCAGGGGCAACCGACACCGTTCACCCAGATTCTGCTGGACAATCCTTTCCTGTCACGACACCTCGGGCCCTGGCCCGAGACGCGGCGTTACGCTTCACAGCATTACGCTGCCCGCGCGCGCTTTCTGGAGGCGGTCGTGCACAACCGGATGGACCTGGTACTCAGCTACGAGCACGAACACGGCCCGGCGCAATGGGTACAGGATCTACTCGAGGCCGCACAACTGGGCGCGCCACCGGAGATCACCGCTCGCTGCGAACAGGTGTTACGCGGCCTCGACCATGGCCAAGCCCGCGAAGCGCTGTGCGACATCGCCGTCAACGAGTACGCCCCGCACACGGACTACGCACGCGAGATCGCCCGCGCCACCGGCTACACCTGGTCGAGTGAACGACGGCGCGCGGTGTTCCTGTTCCTCACCGAGCAATGGGACCGCTACGACGAACTCGACCCCGACGGGGCAGAACTCCGCGCCTACTGCGACCACGACAAGACCCTGAGCCCCACACAATATCGGCCCTACTGCCGACGAATCGCTGAAATCGCGGTCCGCACACAACACTTCAACCCCCGCGACGCAGACTTCTGGAACAGCTACACGAGCACCACCGGGCGACCCGAACAAGCCCGCGGCGCAGGTGGAGTCGACGCGCGCAGCCACGGTGGAAACGGCGCCGGGTTCGCGGGCAGTGGCTGCGGAGGGGGAGGCGGCGGCTGCGGGGGAGGCGGCGGTGGCGGTG
>NZ_JAFMPL010000228.1:0-1523 GCF_019038455.1 Nocardia noduli | reverse complement strand
GTCGGATTCCGGGGAGAGGCCGAGGGCTCTGCGGATCAGATTGCCGAGGTCTTTGAGGGTCGGTCGGGTGTCGGCGTCGATGGTGAGGTCGGCGGTGGTCGGGTCGGCGGTGGGGACGACGTCGACCATGAGCCAGTCACCGAGCGGGAATTGGTTGCCCTGGTTGAAGGTGACGTCGGTGGCCAGCTGGGTGTTGTCGGTGACGGTGGTGACGGCCGCGGGCGGGGTTGTCGGTGACGCGGTGACGGCGGCGTCGATGCGTACGACCTGGACGGGTTGGCCGAGGGCGGTCGGGTAGTTCGCGTTGCGGAACGAGCCACCCTGCGGGGGAGTCACTCGGAGGGCGTGGTTGCCGTCGGGGGTCAGTGCGCGCAGTGATTCGCGGGCCTGGCGAGCGCGGGTGGCGTTGTCCACATCCTGCGGAGTGAGCGGGTGGCCTGTGGATGGATGTGCATGATCGGCGGTAGGTGAATGCCGGGACGGTTGCGTCGGATGTGCGGCCGAGCCGGGAGGGTTCGTCGTGGTGGCTGGCACGGACTCGGCGCGGTTCGGCGTGCCGGTGACGGTCGGCGTGCCGGTACCGGTTGGGGTGCTAGTGCTGTTCGGCGTACCAGTGCTGTTCGGCGTACCGGCGCTGGTCGGAGTGCCAGTGCCGTGCGGGGTGTCGAAGCGGGTCGGCGTACCCGTGGCGTCCGGTGTACCAGCGCTGGTTGAAGTGCCAGGGCTGGTAGGCGTGCCACTACTGGTTGGAGTGCCGCTTCTCGGGGGCGACTCGGTATCGGCGGCGGTTCTCGGACGACCCATGTCGGTAGGTGAGTTAGCGGTGGGTGTGGACCGCAGCGGTGTGACGTCGCTTCGTGTGGGCGATGTCGGGGATCGTGATCCGGCGTTGTCTGCTTGTGGACTCTGGGTGGCTCGAGTTGCCGGTGTGACGTCGGAGGGGGCGGGTGGCGGTCGGTGGGCAGCGTTCGTCGCCTGCGCTGTGGATGGTTGTGGAGAACGCTGAGCAGTCGGGCCGGGAGAACGCCCTGTGGAAGGTTGGGGAGAACGCGAGGTCGCCGGGCTGGCGGGAGTGCCGACCGGCGGGACACCCGTGGTCGGACTGTTCGGTGTCGCGGGAGCCGCGTTGGTGGGTGTCGGGGTCGGTGAGGTGGCCGTCGGTGTCGCGGTGGCCGCGTTCGCGGTGGTGGTGGCGGTCGACGCGGGTTGTTGCTCGGTGTCGGTGGCAGCGTTCGGGGAGACCGAGGGTGATGTCGTGCCGGGGGTGGCGACATTCGTCGAGGTGCCCGCATTCGATATGCCGGGAGTGGCAGGGCCGGTCGTCGGGTTGCTGCTCGGGGCAGCCGGGGTCGACGTCGGTGTTCCGGTCGACGTCTGTGACGGGTTCTGTTGGGCGGGGGTCGAATCGGACCGGTCTGTCGAGGCGGGCTGGTTCGTGGACGGGGATTCGGTGGAAGGCAGATCCAGGGACGACGGAGTCGGCGACGTTCCGGGTTGCGCGGGGCTGCCGGACGGGGTGGCGG
>NZ_JAFMPL010000227.1:0-1528 GCF_019038455.1 Nocardia noduli | reverse complement strand
TTCCGCGCGATGTCCTCCGCGGAATGCCGCTTGCGTCCTGCCATGGTCCTCAGTGTCCCTTCTCGGCCCTCACCAGGCCAAACAAGGACTCTAATACCGATCGGTCTCATCTATAGGGGACGGCCCATGACCAAGAGCGATTCCTCACTCAGTTCGCTAGAGACATCCTGCCGAGACTCCGCGAACTGGCCTGAGCGGGAGAGCTGTCGAAGCACCGGTCTCGGAAGAGCCGCCTGGCGACATCGACTCGAGTATCAGCGGCGTAATCTTTGCTACCGTCGACCACGTGTCCCTGCGGTCGTGCCGACCGATACCGACGAGATCCGTGGTGGAGTGGTACGCGGCAGGTCTCATGTGCTCAGGTCGGCACGCAGGTTCAGAAACGGCGTCACCGTGTCGAGGAACAGTTCCGGGCACTCGCAGAACGGCTCGTGTCGCGCTGCGAGAACGGCCACCTCGGCGTGGGGAAGAGCGCGGGCGATGCCACGCTTGTTCAACAGCCAGGGGTTCATGGGGTCATATTTTCCCCATACCACTTGCACCGGTATTTCCGGGATAACCGGGGCGCGTGATCGCAGGTCGAGTCGTGGGTCGGCGAAGCTGCGCCAGATCGCGCGGTAGACACGCAACCGCTCCGGGTGTTTCTGGATTCGAGCTGCCCGTTCATAGACGGCGCGCGTCCCGCCCCTTCCGCCGAGGTATGACCGCGCACCGAGGCCGACCGCGTAGCGAGCGAACCAGCGGTTGCTCATGACGCGGAACATACTCCGAGTCAACACATTCAGTGGGGTGAATCCGGCGGACTGGACGAGTACGAGGCCCGCAACGGCGTCGGGACGCCGTTCGGCCACGCGAAGCGCCGCGTAGCCACCCACGCTGTTACCGATGATCGTGACGTCATGGAAGCCGTGGGCGGAGAGTGCGTCCCAGACTCGCGTCGCTACGTCGCAGAGTCCGTCGGCGGTCGCCATCGACGGATGGTTGACCGTGGACTGTCCGTAGCCCGGCCAGTCGACCGCCGCGACCGCCCATTTCCGGGCCAGCGTGGGAACGATCAGGTCGAAGTCGCGATGGTCGCCGGGGTTGGCATGCAGCAACAGCAGTCCGGGGGCGGAGCCGGGAAGGCGGCCGGTCAGGTGGACGGCCACCTCGCCCATGTCGGTCGGGACGGTGAGCATCACTGTTCGTTCCACGATGAGGGGCGAAGACCAATTCTCATTCGGCGTTCAATACGTCGATAGATCTGCGGTAGTCCGGTTGCCTCTTGCCGCGCCTGCCAGTCCGGCACTACGGCTCCTGCCTGCACAACGAAGTCATGTATCCGAGGTCGGTGATCATCGGGCACCAGGACGAAAATCACTGACGGACACCGGGTCGCGAGGCCGGCAGCGGCAAGGCTGCTGAGCGGTCCCCGATGACGAGACCACCCGGGAATAGAGTCGGGTGATTTCGTTCCGTGTTCAGTTGGTCCCGCAGGCCATCGGATGATGGGTGTGGGTGCAGGCCGCAGCGTACTCGGCCGGCGTGC
>NZ_JAFMPL010000226.1:0-1562 GCF_019038455.1 Nocardia noduli | reverse complement strand
CCCTGGTGGCAACCCGCCCTCGTCGCAGGCGCCTGGGGCATCGGCTCCGCCCTCCTCTTCACCTCCCTGTTCTCCGGCATGTCCGGCGTCGGCTACGGAGCGCAGGGCTTCGAGAGCGGATACGGCGAGGGATACCAGGACGGCCTGGACGCGGGCGGCTCCGACCCCGGCTACGACCAGGGCGGCGGCGATCCGGGCGGAGACTCCGGCGGCGGCTGGGACGGAGGCTCCGGCGGAGACTGGGGCGGAGGCGGCTTCGACGGCGGCGGGGGCTTCGACGGCGGATTCTGATCCCACCCGAAAACCCCCCACACCTCCACCCACCCAGACACGATGCGGCTCCTCCGGGGTACACCCGGTAGACTGCGGTCGTCCCACCAGACCAGCCTTCGTAGCTCAGGGGATAGAGCACCGCTCTCCTAAAGCGGGTGTCGCAGGTTCGAATCCTGCCGAGGGCACCAAAGTAGTTTCTTTCAAACCTGCGGCACCTGCCGCAGGTTTGTTGTTTTTATCACCTTCTACCTGCACAAAGCTTGTGTGCGGAGCACGCCTGCTTTGCCTGATGGCATCCATCAGCGCGATTCCATCAGCCCCGACCTGCTCATCCTCCTCAATACTGACGGCGTCGGCCGGGTTCCGAACATCCTCACGTTCATCGCTCGCCGTCGTGACAGCCCCGAGCAGTGACTTGAACGGCTCCGCCAGTTCTGTACGGACGTAGTCCTGTTCGACATAGATCTTGGTGAAGAACGCTTGATTGAACAGCCGCTTGATGTGGTCGGTTGCACCAGCGTAGGCCGCGTAGCAGTTCGCGGCGTAGGACAGGGCAGTCCGCACGTTGCGTCCGACGTCCTCCAGATTCGCAGTGGTCGCCTCCAGACGACTCTCCACGTCGGCCAACTGACGGGCGATCCGGTCTTGTTCTTCTTTCAGCAGATCCAGGGGCAATGCTCCGGCGTAGTGCGCTTGCAGCAAGCGCGAGCGCTGATCGAGGAGTTGCTGCTTCCGCGTTGTCATTTCACGTTGTTGCAGATCAGCAGTCTTGAGAGTCGACGCCAGCTCGTCGCGGATCATCGACTCGACGGATTCCCGCAGTTCGTTAGAGAGCTCAATGGCGTGATACTCCTGTTCGACCAGTTCCTCGACTCGGGAGATCAAAACGGCTTGGCGTTGGCAATCGGTGTACTTCTGATGGCGTCCGACGCACACGAAGTACGGGTAGATCCTGCCGTAGCGGTTCTTCGGAATCGTGACAATCAGGCGGTTCCCACAGCCTCCGCAGAACACCGACGACTTGAGGTAGTGGGGATGATCGCGTTGCTTCTCGCCCACTGCATGCGAGGTCAGTACGTCCTGAACACGTTGCCAAGTCACAGGATCGATCAGCGGAGCGTGACGCCCCGGATAACGAACACCCTTGTAGACGACTTCACCCAATGGGTGAGTCGGACCCGTCCGACACGCCGAGAGGCGGACCGGCAGGTGGTCACTGAGATTTCACCGATCCGGGCGCAGTCTGATCAGGCAGCGAGCTGCCGACAGGTGATCACTACATGTGATGA
>NZ_JAFMPL010000225.1:0-1597 GCF_019038455.1 Nocardia noduli | reverse complement strand
CGGACGGTCGCCACCTCGCGGTAGAGGGGGCGGCGTTCACGCATCAGCTTGCGGTACTTCGCGCCGGGGTCGGCGCCGTTGAGCAGTGGGCGCTGGTTGCTCGCCCCGGTGCGGCGCAAACCCTCGGCGATGCTGATCTCGAGGTAGACCACGGTGCGGTCGCGTAGCAGCGCCCTGGTGTT
Source organism: Nocardia noduli (assembly GCF_019038455.1). Classification (NCBI taxonomy): domain Bacteria; kingdom Bacillati; phylum Actinomycetota; class Actinomycetes; order Mycobacteriales; family Nocardiaceae; genus Nocardia; species Nocardia noduli. Next base: position 1,415 of record NZ_JAFMPL010000225.1, on the reverse strand, counting down.
CTCCGACAGCACCGCACCGCCGCCGAGGGAGACCACTCCGCGTTCGCCGAGAACGGCGCGGCGAACGACCCTTTCCTCGATCCTGCGGAATTCGGGTTCGCCGTCGACGGCGAAGATGTCGGGGATGGTCCGTCCGGTCTCGCGCTCGATGCCCGCGTCGGTGTCGTACAGCTCGACCCCGAGTTCCCTGGCGAGTTTGCGGCCGATCGTCGATTTTCCGGCGCCGGGCGGTCCGACCAGCACCACGCGGGGGGTGCGTGGGTCGGTCTGCACGATCATTGCGACCGACTGTCCGCGGGAATGTGGGGTCGCGTGCTCACCCGCTTGATGTAGCTGTGGATGTTGTCGACGGTCTCGGTGAGCGAATCGCCGCCGAATTTCTCCAGGGCCACCTGCGCGACGACGAGCGCGACCATCGTCTCGGCCACCACGCCCGCCGCGGGTACCGCGCACACATCGGAGCGCTGGTGGATGGCGACGGCTTCCTCGCCGGTGGTCATGTCGACGGTCGAGAGCGCGCGCGGGACGGTGGAGATCGGCTTCATGGCGGCGCGGACGCGCAGCGCCTCACCGTTGGTCATGCCGCCCTCGAGGCCGCCGGCCCGGTTGGTGGATCGCAGCACGCCGTCGGGGCCGGGCCGCATCTCGTCGTGGGCCTGGCTGCCGCGGCGGCGGGCGGTCTCGAAACCGTCGCCGACCTCGACGCCCTTGATGGCCTGGATGCCCATGAGTGCGGCGGCGAGACGGGAATCCAGACGGTCGGCGCCGCTGATGAACGAGCCGAGGCCGACCGGAAGGCCTTCCACGATCACCTCGACGACACCGCCGAGGGTGTCGCCGTCCTTCTTCGCCGCCTCGATCTCGGCGATCATCGCCGCCTCGGCGTCCTTGTCGAACGCGCGCACGGGGCTCTCGTCGACGGTGGCGAGATCGGCGCCGGTCGGGGTGATGCCGGTGGTGTTGGCGGCGGTGCCGATCGAGACGACGTGCGAGACGACCTCGACCCCGAACGCCTGGCGCAGGAAGTTGCGGGCGACGGTACCGGCGGCGACCCTGGCCGCGGTCTCGCGCGCGCTGGCTCGCTCGAGCACATTGCGGGCGTCGTCGAAGTTGTACTTGAGCATGCCGGAGTAATCGGCGTGGCCGGGGCGCGGCCTGGTCAGCGGCGCGTTGCGTGCCAGGTCGGCCAGGATCGCCGGATCGACCGGATCGGCGGACATGACGGTGGTCCACTTCGGCCATTCGGAGTTGGCGATCTCGATGGCGACGGGGCCGCCCATGGTGCGCCCGTGCCGGACACCGCCGACCATGGTGACCTTGTCGGCCTCGAATTTCATCCGGGCGCCACGCCCGTACCCGAGCCGGCGGCGGGCCAGTTGCGCGGAGATATCGTCCGACGTCACCTCGACACCGGC
>NZ_JAFMPL010000224.1:0-1615 GCF_019038455.1 Nocardia noduli | reverse complement strand
GGCTCTGGCTCACTTCCGGTGGTAGCTCAGCGCGTTCTGACGGCAGGATGTGTCGGTGGATGTGGTGAATGTATCTGTCGGAGTTGTCTTTTCAGGGTTGAAGCCGCTGGTTGTCGAGGATGTGGATGAGGAAGACCGGATAATTCTGGTGTCGGCGCGGACCGTAGACGGCCCTGCATCGTGTCCTACCTGCGGGATCTGCTCCACCCGGGTGCACAGCTATCACCGGCGGACCCTCACCGACTTGCCGCTCGATGGTCGCAGCGTCGTCGTTCAGGTCCGTATCCGACGTTTGTTCTGCTCAACTCGGCAGTGCTGTAACACGTTTCGTGAACAAGTGCCTGGTCTGATGGAACGGTACCAGCGGCGAACCGTCCGCCTCACCGCTCAGGTGCGATCGGTGGTCCGTGAATTGGCCGGGCGAGCCTCGGTCAGACTGCTGAGTGCGCTGGCCGTGCGGATGTCGCGTCACACCGCGATCCGGATTCTGCTGGGCATCCCCACATCACAGCCAACGATCCCGCCGGTGCTCAGTGTCGACGATTTCGCTCTGCTGCGTCGCCATCGCTACGGCACCGTCCTGATCGACGCCCTCACCCACGAGCGGATCGATGTGCTGGCCGATCGCAGGTCCGACACCCTCGAGGCATGGCTACGCACCCACCCGGGTGTCGAGGTCGTCGTCCGTGACCGATCGGCCTCCTACGCCGAGGCCGTGCGCCGCGCGCTGCCCGACGCGACCCAGGTCGCTGATCGCTGGCACCTATGGCACGGATTGGTGCGCTCGGCAGAGAAGGTGGTCACCGCCCATAGTCGCTGCTGGGCAGTGGCCGGACCGAAACGGCGGACAATGACCCGCGAGACCACCACCCTGCAACGATGGCACGCCGTGCACGACCTGCTCGATCACGGAGTCGGGCTGATGGACTGCGCCCGCCGACTCGGTGTCGGCTTGAACACCATCAAACGCTACGCCCGCACCACCGAACCCGAAACACTACGCCGCCCACCGCAATACCGGGCCTGTCTGGTCGATCCCTACCGCGATCACCTACGACAGCGACGCGCCACCGAACCCGGTGTGCTGGTCTTGGACCTGTTCCACGAAATCAAGACCCTCGGCTACACCGGCAGCCTGACCCTTCTGCAGAAATATCTCAACCAGGGCCGCGAACTCAGCGATCGGATCACCCCCTCACCGAGGCGGCTGACCTCCTGGATCACCACCAGACCCACCGACCATTCCGAACAGCGGCGCGTCCACCTCGACGAACTCCTCGCAGCCTGCCCACACCTGACCGAACTGGCCCGGTTGGTGCACGAGTTCGCCCGAATCATGGGCGAACGCCGCGGCAACGATCTCGACGACTGGATGAAACAGGTCCGCGACGCCGGGCTACCCGAACTCGATCCATTCCTACGCGGCCTGACCCAGGATTACGACGCCGCAGTCGCCGGGTTCACCCTGCCCTACAGCAACGGCCCCGTCGAGGGCGTCAACACGAAAACCAAACTGATCAAACGACAAATGTATGGCCGCGCCAGCTTCCGACTCCTCCGCCACCGCATCCTCCTGGCCTAGCAACGCGGCTACCACCGGAAGTGAGCCAGAGCC
>NZ_JAFMPL010000223.1:0-1653 GCF_019038455.1 Nocardia noduli | reverse complement strand
CCCTATGTTTTTTGCAAGGTCTGCGGGCAGTGGGTTTAGCGCTCAGTGCGTGAGGGTGATCGGCTTTTCGGGTGGCCCGGAGCGCAGTAGGTCGGCTAGGAGCGAGCGGAGGTTGCCGGGGACCAGTCGGTCGCTGGTCGCGTTCAACTCGTCGAGTGTCCACCAGTGGTGGCCGGTGATCGAGGTGCGCTCGTCGTCGGTGAAGCCGGCGGTGTCGATGTCGAAACTGCCGACCCGGACGAGGAAGTAGTGCTCGCGGCAGTCGTAGGTGGTGCCGCCCCAGGAGCCGATAGCGCGACGGCGCCAGACCTCGGGCCCCAGTGAGAGCTCGGTCAGCCCGGTCTCCTCGCGTGCCTCGCGTGCCGCCGTCTGCTCCAGCGTTTCGCCCTCCTCGCGACCGCCGCCGATCGGAAACCAGAACGTGTGGCCGTCGGAGTCGTCGGTGCCGGAGAACATCAGCAAACGGTCTTTCTCATCGAGTATCAGCAGCCGCACTGTGGGGCGCAGAACCGGTTTGTCTTGCTCGGGTGTCGGTTCCATGAGCGGTCCTTTCTCGGTGGCCTCACGGCCTGCGGCGACCGAGCGTATGTGTAGGACCGGGTTCGCGTCGACACTCGAGCGGTCGCGGGTCTCGAATCTCTGTAGGGCTGTTTGGTTTTCAGCATGGTGTAGAGAACATCGCAGCGGCGGCGGGCCAGGCAGATGAGGGCGGCGTTGTGTTTCTTTCCTTCGTCGCGTTTTCGCGTGTAGTAGGCGCGACTGGCCGGGTCGTGCAGCGCGGCGAACGCGGACAGGAACAAGGCGCGTTTGAGTTCGTGGTTGCCCGATCGGGCAGGGTGCTCGCCGCGGATGGAGCTGCCGGATCGGTGGGTGACCGGGGCGATGCCTGCGTAGGAGGCGAGATGGCCGGCCGAGGCGAAGACTGAGCCGTCGCCGACCTCGAGCAGGATGCGGGCTCCGGTCCTGACTCCGACGCCGGGCATCGAGCCAGGACCTTGGCAAGAGGGTGATCAACGAGCATCCTCTCGATATCTTCAGCGACACTCTTGCGTTGCAGCAGAACAGTTTTCAGAGAATCGGCGAGTTTCGGCAGTACGATCTCGGCGGCGTTTGCGCCGGGAACGGTGACCGTCTGTGCGGGCAGCGCGGCCAGGATTTCCTCGACCAGCCGCGCGCCCATGCGCGGCGCGTGTCTGGTCGCGATCGTGGTGAGTTTGCGTCTGCCTGCGGCTCGGATTCCCCGCGGCCCGCCGCAACGCGACAGGATTTCCAGGACCGCCGGATGCGAGATACGCGGTCCCAGAACGCGTTCGAGGGCTGGGTGGATGCTGGTAAGCAGGCCGCGGATGCGGTTGCTGGTGCGTGTCGCCTCGCCCGCGAGGTCGTCGTCGAAGCCGACCAGGACACCGAGCTCGGTGAGGGTTTCATCGCCGGTGTCGACGCGGCGCAGCGTGTGCGGCATGGTGCGGGCCGCGTCGGCGATGATGTAGGCGTCGCGGGCGTCGGTCTTGGCTTGTCCCGGATAGAGATCGGCAATGCGCCGCATCGACAGGCCAGGCAGGTAGGCGACGTCATGGCCGCAGGCACGGGCGACGGTGACCGGCAGGGCGCCGATGGTGTTGGGCTGGTCGACCACGATCAATAGCGGGCCGC
>NZ_JAFMPL010000222.1:0-1702 GCF_019038455.1 Nocardia noduli | reverse complement strand
ACGCACATTTTCGAGGATCTGCAAATATGGCCTACGTAATCACGCAGCGTTGTTGCAACGACGCCAGCTGCGTCTCCGAGTGCCCGGTCGATTGCATTCGCCCGACACCGGACCAGCCTGATTTCGCGACGACCGAGATGCTCTACATCGACCCCGACACCTGCATCGATTGCGGTGCCTGTGTGGACGCGTGCCCGGTGGAAGCCATCTTCTCCGAGGATGACCTGTCGGCGTCGCTGGCTCGGTTCCGCGATATCAACGCCTCCTATTTCGAGCGGCATCCGCTCGAGTCCAACTTCGACCCGATCAAGACGCCTGCGCGCCCGCCCAAGGATCTGGGCACGCTACGCGTGGCGATCGTCGGCGCGGGCCCAGCGGCCTGCTACGCCGCCGACGAGCTGCTTCGCCGTAGCGATGTGGAGGTCGAGATGATCGACCGGCTACCGACGCCGTGGGGCCTGGTGCGAGCGGGCGTCGCGCCCGACCACCCGGGCACCAAGACGGTGTCGAAACTCTTCGAGTCGGCGTTCCGGCGCGAGACGTTGCAGTACTACCTCAACGTCGAGGTCGGCACCCACATCTCGCACGAGGAACTGCTCGAGCACCACCACGCGGTGATCTACGCGGTCGGCGCTTCCTCGGACCGCAAGATGGGCGTGCCGGGGGAGGATCTGCCCGGCAGCCATTCGGCGACCGAATTCGTCGCCTGGTACAACGGCCACCCCGACTACGCCGATCGGACCTTCGACCTGTCGGGTGAGCGGGCGGTGATCGTCGGAAACGGCAACGTCGCCCTCGACGTGGCGCGGGTACTGACCGTCGACCCGGACGACCTGGCCAAGACCGATATCGCCGACCACGCCCTGGACGCGCTGCGCGGCAGCAATATCCGCGAGGTCGTCGTGCTCGGCCGTCGCGGTCCGTTGCAGGCGGCCTACACCTCGCCGGAGTTCTTGGCGCTCGTGCACCTGAAGGGCGTCGACGTGATCGTCGACGAGGCCGATCTGGCACTGGATCACGCCAGCCAGGAACTGCTGGACGACCCGATGGTCGAGCCCTCGCTCAAGCTCAAGTACACCCTCGCCGAGGAGTACGCGGGCGGACGGCGCGATCCGGCGAACAAGCGGATCGTGTTCCGGTACCTGGCCTCGCCGACCGCCGTGCACGGCGCCGACAAGGTCGAGTCGCTGGAATTCGTGCACAACGAATTGTTCAGCGACGAGGGCCAGTTGGTGGCGCGGGCGACCGACCGCACCGAAACCCTGGAAACGGGCCTGGTGCTGCGTTCCATCGGCTACAAGGGCGAAGCCGTCGCGGACCTGCCCTTCGACGAGCGACGCGGCGTCGTGCCCAACGAGCACGGCCGGGTCATCGCCGCCGACGGTGCGCCGGTGAACGGTGTGTACGTCAGCGGGTGGATCAAGCGTGGCCCCCGCGGTGTCATCGGCTCGAACCGGATCGACTCCGAGGAGACGGTCGAGCAGTTGATCGGGGACTTCACCTCGGGCAAGCTGGCCGCCCCGCAGAAGGACCGCGCGGCGCTCAAGGCGCTGATCGGTGAGCGTCAGCAGGATCTCGTCGACCGTGACGGCTGGAAGGCCATCGACGCCGCCGAGAAGACCGCGGGCAAGGCGGCGGGACGCCCCCGCGTCAAGCTCACCACCCGCGAGGATCTGCTCAAGGCCGCACGCGGCTGAACGAA
>NZ_JAFMPL010000221.1:0-1717 GCF_019038455.1 Nocardia noduli | reverse complement strand
GTCGGTGGTGATACCGAGGCGGAAGCCATGGGGGTTGATTTTCTGTCCCATTTACTTTGCCCCTCCCTTCCGGCGGTTACGAGTGGATCCACCGGCGGTGGGAACGCTCTCGACCTCGATGGTGATGGTGGTGCTGCCGGAATTCTTCTTGGCGATTTTCAGCCAGACGCCGGTGCTCGACGCGTGGTTGTCCGCGAGCCAGGATTCCCATGCGGCGGGGGTGGTGAGATCGAGGATGTCGGCGGTGTCGCGTGATTCCATGGGGGCTCCCGGCGGCTCGAAGTGGTGGTTGCTATCGATCATGGTGGGGAAAGTGCTCATGGAATGAGCTGTTTGGGTGGGGGATCGGTCCGGCCGGACATTCTCCGTCCGTCGCGGCGGATTCCTGGGATTTTCTTCGAAGAATGTCCGCTGAGAACGGGCCCGTCACGTTCGTCTGGTTGGCTGGTTCGGTGGGGTTGAACGGGCCCACCGAATATGCGGAGGTTCGGCAGTGGGATTCGGACAGGTCGATCGACGGGCGCTGCGGGAGCAGTTGGTGCGGACTCGGATCGCGGGGGATGTCGCGACACCGAGGGAGGTGAATCTCGAACATCTCCGGCGCATGGTTGGTAAGGATCCGCACTATCAGTTCGGGTTGACGTTGAAGGATTGGACCTTCGACGAAGCCCTCGACATGATGGCGAGGCTGTGCGGGGTGAGTCCGGACGCGCGCTTCCTGCGCGGCGTGGACACCATCGACCCCGATCTCACGCTCGATGCCCTCGATGTGATGGGCGCGAGGATCGGGGAGGCGGCTCGGCGTCGGGAAACGGTGCTGCTCGCCACCGGTCATCCGGGCACCCTCATGAATGTCTATCGGGCGGTGGAGGATCGGCTGCGTGCGGCGGGTTGTGCCGTGCTCACACCCGCCGCGGGCTGGTCCTACGAGGCCGACGAACACTACGGTCCGCGCCGACGCGAAATCCGGTACAACTCGGGGGTCGCGGCCGTGGTCCGGCCCGACGGCGCACCCGCCCACACTCACGATCCGCATCCGATGCGGGCGATGCTGCGCGAACTCGACAACGGCTCCTGGCCGGATCTGGTCATCGCCGATCACGGTTGGGCGGGCGCGGCGGGTGATGCCGGTATCGATGTCGTCGGATTCGCCGACTGCAACGATCCCGCGCTGTTCGCGGGGCAGGCCGAGGGCAAGATCGTCGTGACGGTGCCGTTGGACGACGGCATCCGGCCCGAGGAACACTACGAACCGCTGATCGCGTACCTGCTCGCCCGCGCCGGACTGTCCGAGTGATCGACCTCGCCTGATCAGCTCACGGCGAAGGGCCGACGAACCTTGACCACCGCGTCGAGCACCCTCGTCACGGCAGAGGTGGGGACGCCGACCTCGTTGCCGATTCCCGCCGGGGTCCACGACTGATCCGCGAGGGTCAGGATCTCCGCGACCTGACCGACCGGGAGCCGGGAGAAACCACGATCGGTGATGGTGCGGGCCACCGACCAGATCTCCACATCCCCGTCCGCGTCGGGATCGGGTTCGTCGAATTCGGGCTCGAGGTCGTCGACGGCGTTGCGTGCGGCGGCGATGGCGTCGAGGGTGAGGCGCGGGTGGAGTGGTTCGGGGCCGGGATCGGCGTCGAGGGTGAGCTGCTCGGTATCCACCGCCGCGCTCTGATCGGCGGAGGCCGGGGAGGTGGAGCGCGGGGTCCTGCGG
>NZ_JAFMPL010000220.1:0-1774 GCF_019038455.1 Nocardia noduli | reverse complement strand
GTGGTAGCTCCGAAGCGGTGGGGGTGGCGGGCGCGGGCGGCTGCCAGGACCTGGCGCGTTCGGCGTCGCGGGCGGTGGCCAGTCCGTAGAACACCTCGGCCGGGGTGTGCAGCCCGATGCCGGTGTGGCGGTGTTCGTGGTTGTACCAGTCCACGAATCTGTTCATGAAATCCCTTGCTTGCCAGAGTGATCCGAATCTTGTGGGGAATTCGGGGGCGTATTTCAGGGTTTTGAACCATGCTTCGGAGTACGGGTTGTCATTGGATACCCGGGGTCGCGAGTGTGAGCGGGTGACCTCGAGGTCGGCCAGTAGCGCGGTCACCGATTTGCTGGTCATGGCGGTGCCGCGGTCGGCGTGGACCACGTGCGGGATGCCGTGGGTGCCGAAGATCTGCTCCATCAATTCCTTTGCCAGCACACCGGATTCACGGTGGTGCACGTGAACCCCGACGATGTAGCGGGAATAGATGTCGATCATCACGTAGGCGTCGTAATAGATGCCCTTGCCCGGGCCGGCGAGCTTGGTGATGTCCCAGGAGTACACCTGCCGTGGTGCGGTGGACACCAGCTCCGGACACGTGGACTTCGGGTGCCGCGCCAGCCGTCTGCGCTCCTTGACCAGGGTGTTTTCGGCCAGGATCCGGTACATCGTGGACACCGAACACAGGTAGATGCCTTTATCGAGCAGGGTGGCCCATACCGTCAACGGTGCGGCATCGACGAACTCCGGCGAGTTCAGCACCTCGAGCACCCGCGCCCGTTCGTCGTCGGTGAGCTTGTTACGCGGCACCGGATGCGGACACCGGACCCGAGGCGCGGCGCCGGGTGTGGTGTTGCGGTTCATCGTGGCCCGCGACAGTCCGGTCAGTGCCGCGGCCGCGCGCGTGGCCACCCCGGCCGCGCGCAGTTGGGTATAAGCGCTGTTCAACGCTTGCCGGGCCGCGGGTCCTGCTCCGCGCTCTCGGAGATCGCTTCCAAGAGCGCGACCGCTTTTCCCATGATGTCCAGTGCGGCCTCGGTGGTGGCCAACCGCTTGTCCTTCAACGCCAATTCCCGCTTCAGCCGGGCGATTTCGGCTTGTTCGGTGGTGAGTTTGCCGACCTTCTTCGCCGTGGGCTTCTTCGATTCGAGCACACCGGCGTCGCGCAGCTTGCGCCATTCGGTCATCAGCGACGAGTACAGGCCCTCCCGACGCAGATACGCCCCGCCCTGACCCGTCTGGACCGCTTGCTCGTAGGCGGTCAGGTGGGCCAGTTTCTCGGCCGCGGTGAACGCGCGCCGACGGCGGGGACCATCGCCTCGAGCAGAAGAAGCCATGCGCCCAGTCTCGCGCACCGGCATCGCCGTAGTCATTGGTGGATAGATCCGATCTCGCCCCGCGTCAGGCCGAAGTTGCTGTGAACCCGTGGTCTCAACTCACCCTAATGGGAACTACCAGGTCAGCCAGTAGGGCAGACTCGGTGCCTGCAGCCCCGGCAGGTGAGCACTCCCTCAGCCTGAACCCCCGAGTTCTGGTGTCAGATCGTGCCCCTGCCGGTGGCCGGGAGCGGACAACTTATGGGATGTCGTGCCCACCAACATGATTGGTGTGAGCACTGGTCCATTAGGGCGCTGGGTCTCCCGCAGGCTGCTGACAATCGAACACGTCAGATTCAGGAGCGTTGAGTGCTGTTCGTCGGAGACGACTGGGCCGAAGACCACCATGATGTGGAGGTGCAAGACGAGCAAGGCCGCACGATGAAAGCGGCGAGAGTGCCCGAAGGCATCGAGGGCA